>DAOTUF010000097.1:0-10633 GCA_034437495.1 Chloroflexaceae bacterium
GTTGCTGTCATTGCTTATCAAGAATCTGTTCCTTTCTTGCTGTTTGTGTCGTCTGTTTTGTCTGGCTCACCACCCTGTTGCGGCTCCTGCCCGTCCCCAAAGCGAAAAATCTCGACCCCATCGCGGGCGTAGACCAGGTGAAAGGCCGGGTGGTGGCGGAGCCGGGCCGTATCAATCGCGTCGGCCTGGTCGGGGCCGGGCGAGGCACGGGCCCCGCAGTAGATGTAGGAGATGTGGTGTTCCCGAAGCAGGTTCATCGCAGCGGGACGGGTCAGGTCAACCGCCACCGGAGACACATCGGTCAACGGATGGCCCCGCAAGCTTGCCGTCAGGTGGTTGACCCGGTCCAGGTAGTCGGGCGCTTCCCCCAGTTCGTTCCCGTAGATGATGGGAGGCAGGTTCGACTGCCGCCCGGTCAGGAAGGGCAGCCACCACCCCGCGTCCGTCCCCGCAATGACCGTGCCCCCGTAGGCGGGGAAGCTGTTCACCAGGAACCGCGTGTCGGGGGGCGTGTGGTCGCGTATCCAGGCCATCGCCTCCATATCGGCGTGGGTCACAAGCTGCGTGGTGCCATCAATCATGCGCCATTGCCGGCTCGTTCCCCACCCGACCGCCGCGAGGAGGAGCACCCCCGCCAGCACCGGCGGGACGGTCGCTGCCAGGGTGGTGGAAAAGGGGAGCCACCGTCCCCGGAGGCGAAGGTGAAAGATCCGCGGAATGTGGGATTGCACGGTTGCCAGGGCATGCCCGGCCAGCGGTGCCAGGGTCAGGTAGAGCGCACTGAGCGCGGTCAACTGGTCGATGATACCGGTGCCGGGCAACCCCACCAGGTGGGGCACGACGAAGAGCACCAGCACCACGCTCCACAGCGCGGGGAGGGCTAGACGCCACTGCCGTTCCCACCCCGCCATACACAACCCGGTCAACGCGCCGACCAGGATACTCCTGCTGGCGTAGAGCGGAACCACGTCGGGGAGCGCGGCGTATTGCGCCACGCGCTCGGGGGCAACATGGTCTCCCAGGAACACCACCGCGACCCGTACCAGGTAGCTGTTCGCCATCGTGATGACCCAGGGAAACACTCCCACCAGCACCACACCGAGGAGCACCAGCGACAGGAACGTGACCCTCCGGACGACCTGCCACGAACGCGCCACCAGCATCCGCACCAGCAGGTAGCTCCCTACAAAGGCTGCGGCAAAGAGCGTCACCAGGTAGTGGGTCAGAATCATCGCGGCGGTCATCCCCCCCACCAGCAAGATGGGTCGCCAGTGGCGCACGAGCAGGCGTGCGGCGCTGAGGTCTGGGGTCCAGGCCGGTACCACCGTCTCCACAAGCTGTATCCAGGCTATGACCACCACCACCAGGACCAGATGGCCGGTCAACTGGGGGTAGCGCCCCCAGACGACGTAGTGGGCCGGCAGGGTGGAGACGAAGCCGGTGATGACTGCGGCCCAGAGTCCCGCCCAGGGCGAGCCTCCCAGGGTGCGGAGCAGCGCGAACGCAAGCGGCACCGACAGCGCGTTCAAAATCTGGCCAGTCCACAGAACACTTTGAATGGCATCTACGCCGGTCATCCAGTGGAAAAACGCAGCATTTGCGTGAAACCCGAAGTGGTAGGTAAACGTCGTCAGCGGTGCATAGGGCTGCCAGGATTGAAAGAGGCCCTGATGGTCTATCAGAAGTTGGGTCGTGATAGTGTGATGGTAGGAATCACCGAAAAGCCCGGTGGGCAGGTCGCGCACGACCAGGAAACGCACCACGAGCGCCAGCACACTGACCCCGCCCAGAAGGAGGCTCACGTTCCGCTCACGCAGGGTGTTCCAGAACGCAGCAGGTATGCGCCTGAAGGTGGGTTTGAAGGACCCGAAGGAAGGAGGCAGAGGGATGGGCAAGCCCTGCCGCTGCCCGGGCCAGAAGGCAACGACCGCGCTCACGACCACGTACCCCCAGGTGGTGAGGGGGGTCCAGGGGAGGGGCAGGGGCCAGGACAGCAGGAGCAAGAGGGGCGGCAAAGCAACGCTGATGCCCATCGCGTATATCAGGTGGACGGTGCTTCCCGCCCGTGAGACGGTGGGAGGGGCCAGGAGACGGAGCAGCGCAAGCCCCGGTAGGAGGTAGAGGCTTGCCAGGGCAACAACCTGAAGGCTCCACGGACCTGCGTTGAGTATATCCCACCCCAGAAGGGGACCACCGCTATGGAGAACCAGTGCTCGTGCCAGGGCCACCCGCTCCTGCTCTACGAATTCAGAATTATTATATCATACCGTGCCCCCACTCCTCCCCCCATTGCTCCTCCCCCTCCCCGGTCCTCACAGTTCGTTCACGGCACGTTGAATGAGACGGCGGGCGAGCGTCTGGGTGCCCGTATGCTCGTAGTAGTTCGTGGTCAGGTCGAGAAACCCGCCCAGATAGTCAAGCTTATCATCGGTCACATCAACATAGTGCTTCAGACTGCCCACCACCCGGTCCAGAGAAATGTTGCGGTCGGCGATGAAGGAACGCATCCACTCCCGGGTCGAGTCAAAGCTCTGCTGGATGAACCCCAGGTGATGGGAGGGGGTGTCGCCGGGCAACGCCGAGTGGACATCCTTGTAGATACGGTTCTTTTCCAGGTCCGAAGGGCTGAGTCTCTCCAGCAGTGAGAGCGTCGTGCGGAGGAAGTCCGGCCCCAGCGGGACGAGGCCATCGAAGCAGATGAGCGCGGTCATCCGCATCAGCGATTCGCCGCTGTAGTCCGCCAGCGCCTTTACAAAGTCCCCGATGCTGTCACCGGGTATGCCGTTGATCTGGCAGAAGGCCACCACCTCAACCACCAGCTTCATGCCCAGGTCCACCGTCTGGACGGTGTCGGCCTTCGGGGTAATACGGCTCAGGAAGGAGAGAAAGGGAACTTTCTCCCCCACCTTGTTGCCCAGGGCGGCGGCGGCGGTGAGCTTGTCGGCGTCGTCCACCTTCTGGTACATCCACATCGCCCGCTGGTAGCCCTGGGAGGAGTCGTTGTAGAGATGGATGGCCCGTTCGCCAATCTTCTGCACCATCTCCTGGTCGGTTTCGCCGGTCACGGCCTTGATAGTCGCTTCGAAGCCCACCAGGTTTTCCCACTGCCCGGGGACGATAAAATCAAGCGCCTGCAATGCCCGCACCGTCAGATTGCCGGTGGACAGGTCATTCACGAGTTCGAAAATGGGCTTACTCATTGCACCTCCTGATAGCTCATAGGATTAGGGAAGGCTGGCCAGGCCATCCAGGTCAAACTTCTGAAGCCACGCTTCGCGGTCGGAGGGGCCGAACGTCTCATCGCTGGAACGCACCTGCACCTGAAACCGCTCATTCACCAGTATCGCTGTTCCGTTGCTGCCAATGGCAACCGACGGGTAGCCTGCCAGGGTTTCGCTGCTCTGCTCATACTTCTCCGCGACGGTGGGGTCGCTGGCTGTATCGAAGACCGAGAGCACGGCCACATCTTTCCGTTCCTGTTTGAGCTTGGCCTGAGCAAATCCCTGCTTCTCCTGCGCGTAGACGACATCGAAGTCCCCTTCGTCGTCGGGGAAAAAGGGGTTGAATACTCCGCCCGGCAGGGCTTCTTCCGCCACGGCAGGGGTTTCCTGGATATCCCGGCTGGTCTGGGCCTGGTCCCAACGGGTTGGCTGCCTCCCGCAGGCCACAAACAGCAGCAGAACGAGCAGGCCACCGGCCAGCAGCACCCGCCGCGTCCTGGAACGCATTGTCTCCATATCCTTGTCCTTCTCCTTTCCTTTGCACCCTGGTTTATTTTTATTGCTATTGATGATACCACACTCACGCGCTGTCAAGCTGGCGCAGCAGATTGGCCATTTCGATGGCGACCAGCGCCGCGTCCGCCCCCTTGTTGCCCGCCTTGCTGCCTGCCCGCTCGATGGCCTGCTCAATCGTGTCGGCGGTCACGATGCCAAAGACCACCGGGATACCGCTTTGCCACGAGGTCTGGGCAATGCCCTTGCTGGTCTCGTTGGCGATGTAGTCAAAGTGGGGGGTGGCCCCGCGAATGAGCACCCCCAGGCAGATGACCGCCTGGTAGCGTCCGCTGTGCGCCATCTTCTGCGCCGCAAGGGGTACCTCGAAGCTGCCCGGCACATAGGCCACATCGATATCCTCGTCGCGCACCTCGTGGCGGGTCAGGATGTCCTTTGCACCTTCGAGCAGCCGGCTGCCCATAAAATCGTTCCACCGCGACACGACGATGCCGACTTTGAGGCCAGTGCCAACGAGCGTACCAATGAATGTCTTTCCCATCGTTTGCCTGCTCCTCCTCATCTCTATCTCTATCTCTATCTCTATCCCTATCCCTCATCCCTCATCCCTCTGCGTATCCTGCTCCTATCCCGTCCTCGCTACCTGGTGGGGGCGGTCGTGCCGCAGGCAGCAGTAGGGGTATCCTTCCGACAGGTCCGGGTTGCGCGGGGGGTCCGGGCAGACCTCTACCGCTACCGCTTCGGCTCCGTCAGCGTAGGGGGGAGCGGGGAAGTGCAGCAGGTGGCCCATCTTCTGCGCCTTGATGTGCATATAGTGGTCGGCCTCGGTGGGCACGGTGACTTCGTGCTGCACCCGCTCAACCACCCGGATGCCGTGCATCTCCAACCCGCTGATTTTGTCCGGGTTGTTGGTCATCAGGCGGAGGTGGGTGATACCCAGGTCGTGCAGCATAGCCGCCGCCACCCCGTAGCTCCGTGCGTCCGGCGGGAAGCCAAGCGAACAATTGGCCTCGACCGTGTCCATGCCGCTGTCCTGCAAGGCGTAGGCGTGGATCTTGTTGCCCAGGCCAATCCCGCGCCCTTCCTGCCGCAGGTAGAGCAGCACGCCGCGCCCCTCGTTGGCAATGCGCTGCATCGCCATCTGAAGCTGCAACCCGCAGTCGCAGCGCACCGAACCAAGCACATCGCCCGTCAGACATTCGGAGTGGAGGCGGGCCAGCGGAGCTTCCCCCTGCTGCACCTCGCCCATACACAGGGCCATGTGCTCCTTGCCCTGCTGGTCGTGGTAGACCGTGGCGACAAACTCGCCATACCGGGTGGGCAACCGGCTTGTGCTGATGCGCGTCACGAGGCCGGGCAGGGTGGCCTGAATAGCCTGCTGCGCTGACGGAGGGGTGGCGCTGATGGTGGGAGCGCTCCCCGTGCCATGCTGCTGGCGGCGATAGGCGGCCAGCGCCTCCACCGTCACGATATTGATACCGTGGGTTTCGGCAAAGGCCATCAGGGAGGGCAGGCGGGACATGGTGCCATCTTCGTTCATAATCTCGCAGATAACCCCGGCGGGGGTCAGTCCGGCCAGCCGCGCCAGGTCTACGCTGGCTTCGGTCTGGCCGCGGCGCTCCAGCACCCCGCCATCTCGCGCCCGCAGAGGAAACACATGCCCCGGCATTACGATATCGGCAGGAGTGCTGTGCGGGTCGAGGAGCACGCGAATGGTGTGTGCCCGGTCGGGAGCCGAGATGCCAGTCGTGACGCCCTGTTTTGCCTCGACGGAAAGGGTGAAGTTGGTACCGAACCCGGAGCGGTTGCGCGAGGGCGGTACCATCAGGGGGATGTGCAGCCGGTCGAGCATCTCCCCGGTCATGGCCACGCAAATCAGGCCGCGCCCGTGGGTCGCCATGAAGTTCACGGCCTCGGGGGTGATGCATTCGGCGGCGATGGCAAGGTCCCCCTCGTTCTCCCGGTCTTCGTCGTCCACAATGATGACAAACTTTCCTGCTTTGAAATCCGCAAGAGCCGTTTCAACTGGTACAAGCATAGATGGGTCTCCTCAAATAGAACTGGATTCTCAATCCTCAATCCGCAACCCGCAACCCGCAACCCGCAACCCGCAACCCGCAACCCTCGGCCTCAGACATAGCCGTGTTCGGCAAGCATATCAAACGTGACGCCCGATGGTGGTGATTGTGAGTGTGAGGGATGGTCCTGGTCCTGGTCGCGGTACATCAGCATCTTTTCGACGTATTTTCCCAGAATGTCCACCTCGATATTGATGACAGAGCCGGCCTGCTGCCGCGGCAGGGTGATGTGCTGCTGCGTGTAGGCCACCAGGGTCACGGTGAACCAGTCGGCCCCGACCGCCACCACCGTCAGGCTCACCCCGTCCAGCGCAACGTAGCCTTTGGGGACAAGGTAGCGCATCAGCGCTGGCTCTGCCTGCACCGTGACCCACAGCGCGTCTTCGTCGGCGCGGAAGCGGCGGATAGTCCCGGTCCCGTCTACGTGCCCCTGCACAAAGTGCCCTCCCAGGCGCGTGGTGGGCGTCACCGAGCGCTCCAGGTTGACCGGGGTGCCGCTCTTCAGGCTGGCCAGGTTGGTGCGGGAGCGCGTTTCTGGCGACAGCCCCACCGTACACCCGGTCGCTTCCAGGTGGGTGACGGTCAGACAGACGCCATTGACTGCCAGGCTGTCACCGGGGCGTGTGTCGCCCAGGACGGTGGTGCAACCAATCATCAGTTCATACCCGCGGTCTCGGCGCTGCATCTGGCGCACGGTTCCGATTTCTTCAACAATGCCCGTAAACATCCCGCCTTATGCCTCTCCTTTCCGCGCCTCATAATCATCAGCACCGGTGGAAACGATGCCCTGGATGAGCACATCGTCCCCCACCCGCTCGACACTCAGGGATGAGAGCCGCGGGGCGTGCTCCAGGCGGGCCGCGCCAGTGCCCGCAATGGGAGAGGGGGCCCCATTCCCGCCGAGCAGCAGCGGAGCGACAAAGGCCCACACTTCGTGGACATGGCCATGGCCGCCATCGAAGAAGGCCCCGAGCACGGTGCTGCCCCCTTCGACCAGGAGGCTTTGTGCCTGGAACGGGTGGCTGCCAAGTGTTTCCAGCAGGGGACGGAGGGCGACCTGCCCCGTCGGGGTGGCGGGCAGGCGCAGGACTTTGGCCCCGCGAGTGTGCAGTTCGGCTTCATACGTGCGGGGCATGGCGTCGGTGGTGGCGATGAGCGTCTGGCCGGGCAGGTTGGGCGAGAGCACCCGCGCATCCAGCGGGGTGCGCCCGCGGCTGTCCAGCACGACCCGCAGCGGGTGGCGTGGGTTTTCGATGGTGGTCAGGCGGGTGGTCAGGTGAGGGTTGTCGGCACGCACCGTGTCCACCCCCACGAGGATGGCGTCCACCCGGTGGCGCAGCGCATGGCCACGAGCGCGGGCCGCCTCCCCCGTAATCCACTGGCTGTGGCCGGTGTGGGTGGCTATCTTTCCATCCAGGCTCATGGCAAACTTGGCGATGACATAGGGTTGGCCGCTGCGGGCGTGGTGGAAGAAGAAGCGGTTGAGGTGGTGCGCTTCCTGCTGGCACAGGCCGCCCACCACGGCAATGCCTGCTTCTTCCAACCGGCGGTGTCCCCCGCCTGCGACGTGGGGGTTGGGGTCGGGCGTGGCGTAGATGACGCGGGCAAGCCCGGCCTTGATGATGGCATCGGTGCAGGGGGGGGTGCGTCCGTGGTGGTTGCACGGCTCCAGGGTGACGTAGAGGGTGGCTCCACGGGCTGCCTCCCCCGTGCTGCGCAACGCTTCTATCTCGGCGTGGGGCAGCCCGGCCCGCTGGTGGTAGCCCTCGCCAACGATGGTATCCCCCTGGACGATAACGGCCCCGACCAGCGGGTTGGGACGGGTATACCCTTCGGCTTTGCGGGCCAGTTCGAGCGCCCGCCGCATGTAGTATGCATCGTTGCCAGCCATGAAAAAAACCCCGAAGAGGGATTCTCCGGGGGCACAGGAGCACCAGCGTCGTCCGACGATTCACAGGTCTGCGCCGGTGTGTCTCCCTGTGGGAGCTGCCGGGTACCTGACAAAGCGCCTGGGTGAGACGTGGAATCTTCTCCCATCCGGACTCTTACCGTCGGCTCTGGACTCTGACCAGATCCACCGCTGCGGCATTGCTGCCACACTGCGCACCTCTCTCAGCACTCAGGCGGAGAGAGAGACGCGACACGGGTCACGGGCTTGGTGCTGCTGAGGCACCCTACCGTCGGTCGGGAATTTCACCCCGCCCCGAAGATTCGCTCAACCTGAATAGTATCCTACCGGGCATTATACGCGATCTTCGGGTTCGATGCAATGCGAACAGGCGCGGTGCTCGGAGTTCCCCGGCGTTCCAGTTCGAGCAGGGCGAGCTTGCGCTCAATCCCGCTGCCGTAGCCGCCCGGCCTGCCGTCGGAGCGGACCACGCGGTGGCAGGGAATCATCAGGGAGATGGGGTTGGCTCCGCAGGCGGCCCCGACAGCCCGGCTTGCTTGCGGATGGTCAATGGAGTGGGCGACTTCGTGGTAGGAGCGGGTTTCGCCATAGGGAATGGCCTGCAACGCTTTCCAGACGCGCCGCTGGAAGGGGGTGCCCTGCGTCTGGAGGTCAAGCGGAGCATTCAAGCTCGTTCGTTCCCCGCGGAGGTATTCCAGCAGCATCGTGCCCCACTCCCGCAGAGCGGCCTGGGCCTGCCCGTCTTGCCCGTTCTGCCCATCCTGAAGCCCCCGCATGACGGGCATGGGGTACTGAGCGTAGCGGGTCGTGAGGATTGCGAGCAGGGATGGTTCGGTATCGCCCATCGTGACGGTGTGGATGCCAGCCGGCCCGGCCACGAGCAGGAGATACCCAAAGGGGGTCTGAAGGGTTGCGGCTTGCCAGCAGACAGGGGCAGGAGTGTGGGGATTCGGTGAGGTAGGTCCGCTAACCATCGTTCCATCCTTTCCTTTCGGTTATGCGCCCGGGACGCACTGCTCAGGGAGGTGGAGCAGGAGAGCGCATATGTGTTCGTTGATGGGTATCATACCACAGATTTCCCGCCTGGAGATCTCCAGGGATTCATCTGGCTCTGGCCTCACGGGTTGCCGACCGCACCCCCTCCAGAAAATCCCGCACGATTTCCCGAAAGGCGGCGGGGTGCTGCCAGGCCAGAATATGCCCTGCGTGGCTGTCGTAGACCAGGCGAGACCCGGGGATAGTTGCGGCAAGAGACCGTCCCTGGTCTTCGGGGCAAAAATGGTCGCGTCCCCCCTGGAAAATCAGCACCGGCAGGCGGATGGTGTCCAGGCAGGGCACGACACCGGCTCCCGTGGCTGCCAGTTGCTCAATCACTGCCAGCAGGCCGTGGAGGAGGTGCGGCCACCATTCGTCCCCGTGCTGCAAGCGCATATACCGTTCCCACGGTGCTGAGAGCGTCTCGACGCTGGTTCGATGGGCCGCGAGGGTTGACGGGCCGACCACGCGGAATACACTGTCAAGGACCAGGGCAGCAATGGGCACGTCCGATTCGCAGGCTGCATTCAGCGCGGCAACTGCGCCGGCGCTCATCCCAAACACCGCTGCGGGGGTATGGGGGAAGAGCGCCCGCAGCAGGTCGGCCAGGGCCTCGCCCTGAAGGGTGAAATAGGGTTCGGAGAAGAGCGAGGCCGGGCGAGCCGACTGCCCGTGCCCGAGCAGATCGACGCTGATGACCCGGTGCGTGTCGGTGAAGCGCCGGGCCAGGCGCTCCTGACTGGCCGCGGTCATGGAATTTCCATGGACGAGCACCAGCGGCCAGTCAGTTTGCTCCCCGAGCGTGGTGTAGGCAAGCGCTCCGTGGCGCGTCGAGACAACCTCCATCTTGTGTTTGCTTCTCGTTCTCCCGACTTCCGGGCCGCGGCTATATCTGCTCGCGGGCGCGGTGGAGCCGTACGGTCCGTATCATCAGGGTCAGCCCGAGCAGCACAAACCCCGCCAGCGGAACCCCCGTGCTGGTTGCGGGGAGCGGGACCAGGGTTCCTTCTGGCTCCTGGGTGCGCACCGTGTTGCGTCGGGGCACCTGGGGCACAAAGGGCGACGGCGTTGGCATCCCCACCACGCCCGCGACCTGTGCAGGGGTCTCGGTGGGCGTGGGGGTCTCGGTGGGGGTCGGCGTCCCGGCGGGCACAGACGTTCCCGCTGGTGCGGGGGTCTCCGTTGGCACCGGGGTCCCGACGGGTGTTGGCGTTGCGGTCAGGGTCACGATAATGAGCGGCTCCGGGGTGCTGGTTGGGGCGGGGGTCTCGGTGGGCACCGCCGGGGTGCTGGTGAGCGTCGGTGTTATCTGGGCTGATACCCCGAACTGGGGGAAGGGCGTGGTTAGCTGGACCGCGGGACGCCGCGTTTCGTCCAGCACCAGGAGCGTCACAATGTTTGACAGCACCGGGAGTGAGAGATTCTGGTAGTCGAGCTGTGCCTGAGCTACCAGGCGCGTCCCCCGTTCGACGTCCGGCTTCACGCTGGTTCTGACCGTAATCTCGACCGCCTCGCCTGGCTGGAGGGTGTCAAGCGTATATTGCAAATCGTTGCCAACCAGCCGCGGGTCTTTGCCGCGGTCCGTGGCGGCCCCTTGCATCTCCAGGTTGCGGGGAAAGGTGCTGGTAATGACGACTTCGTTCAGGTTCCCTGCTGCTCCTGCCGCCGCGGGGTAGTCGTTCCGCAAGATGATGGTATATTCGACTTCCTGGTCTGGCAGGGCGCTTCCCCAGTCGCTCATCATGCGGAAGGAGACCCCTTCGCCAATGGGCGTGGGGACCTCCGGGGTGGGGGTGTCGGTGGGCAGCGGCGTCGGCGTGTTGGTCGGGATGAGCGTCGGCGCAGCGGTGGGCAGGGGCCGGCGGGTCGGAACGACC
>DAOTUF010000098.1:0-4224 GCA_034437495.1 Chloroflexaceae bacterium
GTTGGGAGGGCAGTGGGGGTGGGGGGAGGAGGAGCGGTCGTCTCTGGCGGGGCAGCGCGGCACCCCGCCAGCAGCCAGACCGCCACTACGAGCCAGGCGGTCGCGGCTTTGCGTATCCCTGAGATGGTCATATGCGTAGAAGTCCCCTTTCTTTTTCGGGTATGATAGCATATTCCTATGGTGTGCTGCACATCGCCAGGATGGTAGGACATGTGCTACAATGGAGGCCATCGCTGGTCGAGGAGCAACACCCTGGAGGTCGCATGCGCATCTTTCTCTGCTACGCCAATGAGGACGAATCGAAGGTTGCGGACCTGTATGCCCGGCTGGAGGAAGACGGCTTCCGCCCCTGGATGGACAGGAGGGACCTGCTGCCGGGGGAGGATTGGGAGCACGAGATTAAACAGGCAGTTCGAAGTGCCCATATTTTTCTCGTCTGCGTCTCACACCACTCCGTCACCAGAGCCGGTTTTGTCAACCGCGAGATAGTCTTTGCTCTGGAGGTGGCTGAAGCGCAGCAAGAAGGGACCATTTTCCTTATCCCTGTGCGTCTGGAGGAAACCCGAGTGCCCGACCGGATACGGCGCTGGCACTGGTGCAACTACTTCGAATCAGATGGCTATGAGAGGTTGGTGCGGGCCCTGCGAAAGCGGGCGAAACAGGTGGGGATGGAAGAAAAGCAACCTGTTAAACCACCCCCACCTCCCCCGCCTCCGAACCCCCAGGAAGCCGCTGCTCACTTCAACCGCGGTAACAGTCTTTGCAAAGAGGGGAAGCACGACGACGCCATTGCCGAATATACCAGGGCCATTGAGTTGGGATACAAGCCGCTCGAACATGCCTACTACAACCGCGGCGTGGCCTACGAGAAGAAGCAGGAGTACGACCGCGCCATTGCGGACTATGATCAGGCGATACGGCTGGATGCTACCGATGCTCTGGCCTACTACAACCGCGGCAATGCCTACTCTGATAAGCAGGAGTACGACCGCGCCATTGCGGACTATGATCAGGCGATACGGCTGGATGCCACCTATGCTCGCGCCTACTACAACCGCGGTCTGGTCTACAAAAACCTCGGCAGGCGCGACGAGGCCATTGCCGACTTCAAGAAGCGCATAGAACTGGGGGGTGATACCTACTGGTGCGAGCAGGCGAAGCAACGGCTGCGCGAACTGGGGGCATAATACCGGGGAGCGGACCTTCCCCTGCTTTCCCCAGGAACGGTTAAAGATACGGAGGAATGAACCCATGACCGAACTGATGACAGCCCCCCCGGTGGCCCCACCCACCAGCGAACAGCGGCTCAGAATGAGCTACGAACAGTTTCTCGCGTGGTCGGACGAAGACACCCACGCCGAGTGGGTCAACGGAGAGGTAATCGTCTTTATGCCCCCAGTAACCGCCCATCAACGTATTGTTACCTTTCTCATCCGGCTCCTTTCTCTGTATGCTGACCTTCTCCACCTGGGAGAAATCTTTACGGCCCCCTTCGAGATGCGGCACCTGCCCGGCTACGCCTCCCGCGAACCAGACCTGCTCTTCGTCTCCCGCGACCGCCTGCACCACATCACGAAGGAGCGGCTGGACGGCCCCGCCGACCTGGTAGTGGAGGTGGTGTCGCCCTCCAGCGCCAGACGGGACTACCACGAGAAGCGGGCTGAATATGAGCGGGCCGGGGTACGCGAATACTGGGTCATAGACCCCCGCCCCGGTTCTGAATGTGTTCGCTGCTACACGCTCGGGCCGGACCAGCGGTATCATGCCATCCTGCCCGACGCAGAGGGACGCTCCCCCTCGGTCGTGCTGCCAGGGTTCTGGTTCCGCGCGGCGTGGTTGTTCCAGACCCCCCACCCCGACCCGCTGATGACGCTCATACGGGAGTTTCCCCCGGAAGTGACCCGGGCCTTCTACGACGCGCTGAAACAGGGAACTGTTCAGTGACGAGGAAGTCGTCTCGGTCTTCGCCCGGCCCAGACAAGCGCCTGAGCGGGTGGCCCAGGCGCTGAGGTACTCCGGCGGCTCATGGTTTGGTTCGTCGGGTGCATGTGGGGTTATTCAGGGGTACATCATAATGCGCTCGAAGCAGAGCATATCACGCTCCATCTCCGCAGGGATGTTCTCCTTGCTCCGCTTCCAGGCATCGAGGATGATGTCGGCGGCCTGCTCGCAGGTCATCCCCGTATCGTCGGCAATCGCCCGGACAATCGCCCGGGCCGTGTCGAGCGAAAATTCCGCGACCATCTGCTCCATCAATCGCTGACGGGTTCCCGTCTTCATCGTGAGGTTCATCGGGGCAGTCGAGACACTCATAGAAATGGCGGCGCAGGAAACCACCCGCTTCAGCGGGTGTGAGGAAGCGCCGCTGTCCTCTTCTCCAACCATTCCACAACGTCGTCCTGTGCTGGTTTTTCGCCTTACGGCGGGAAAACCAGCAAACCCACTCGCCTTGCGGCGGTCACGTTTGCCTCGTTCAGATAGGGAGGCTTGTCGTGCTGACCGCACTGGCATAGACCGTCTGCCTGTTTAACGACCAGCGAGAGGGCCTGGGGCTGGCAACGCACCCCAGGGTCTCGTGACCTCCCTATCGGCTGCCCTTGCGGGCGAACTGGTCAACGTCGGCTTGCACTTCACAAGCCACCCGCTTCAGCGGGTGGTCGTTGACAGCATTCCTACCTTTCTTCCATAGAAAGCCGTGACACTTCACAAGCCACCCGCTTCAGCGGGTGGTCGTTGACTGTGGCACCCACCCTCGTCCCCTACATTGTACAATCATTCACAATCTCTGTCAATCCCCCCCGGTGCTACCCCGCCCTGCGCGGCCCCTCCGCCTCCCGCTCCCGCAGCACCTTGCGCCGCTCGCCGCGGTAGGTGCGCCAGCCCACCCACACCAGCAGCGGCAGCACCACCGGCCACCACTCCGCAAACACCGCCAGATTGCGCCGCATGTTCACCACAAACCCGAAGAAGGGCAGGAGCGCCGCCCGTTCCCGCACCATCTCGCGCATATCGGACGGCACCCGATCCAGCAACGACATAACTAGCTCCTTCATCCTGATGTCCTGATATCCTCTGTTCGTGCTCCCTTGCCGCTTCCCTGCCCGCCAGCGTTAGCGATATTTCTGCACCGCCCCGGACAGCATACGGTGAATGAACGACCACCGCGTCTCAGGGTTATACACGGCTCCATTCAGCCTGGCCCACCAGAGGTTGGCCCCCGCCATATCCGCAGAGCGCAAATCGGCTCCATACAGGTTGGCGTGGCGCAGGTCGGCCCCGCTCAGGTTGGCGCGGCGGAGCGTGGCCTCGCTCAGGTTGGCATAGCGCAGGTCCGCTTCGCGCAGGTCCGCCTCCTCCAGGTCCTTCGCCGTCATATCCGCATAGGTCAGGTCGGCCCCGCGCAGACTGATATGCTTCAGGTCAACCCCCCGCAGGTCGCGCTTGCTCAGGTCCAGCCGTCGCCCCAGGAGGGGCTGCCAGACGGGGGGAGCCGTATCGTCATCCATGGCGTAGCGGTCGGTCAGGCTCCGCCAGACCCCGGCCCGCTCCAGCACCTCCGGCTCAACGCCCTCCGTCACAACCACAAGCGGTCCCTCGGTCGCAGGGAGCACGTGCGTATCGAGCACCCGCGCCAGATTGACCCGCAGCGTCCCGCTGTTGCGCCCGATGAAGGCATCTGCAATCAGGAGCGGCAGGCTATCCGGAGCACGCAGCCCCGACAGTTGCTCCACCAGGCTCCGCGCCACGCGGAAGCCCGTCCCATTCGTATCGGGGTCGGGCAAGATAGCCTGGTCAACCAGGTTGTTGAGGCTCCCCCGCAGCGCCGCCGCAGCGATACCCCGAAGCACCGCCTCATCTGCCGACGTGCCAGCGCAGGCCAGCGACGAATGGCGCTTCTGCTGGATATCATCGCCCTCCGTCGGCACCAACCCCGTCACCAGGAGCACCAGCCGGTCGCCAGAACGCTCCAGACCAATGGAATGGACCGTATCCCCCCCAAACTCGCGTATCTTCAGCCCCGCAAGGATGGCAGGGTCGCTCCGTTCCTGCCCCTCGGGTGTCGTACGGACCCAGCAGGTATCACAGACCGGCCCGCTCCCACAGCTATAGAGGTAATACTCCATACTCATGATGCGCTATTTTCCTCCCAACAAATCATCACTCATCACTCGCTGCTCACTGCTCATCCTGCGCCCCGGGCAACGGTCTTCCCCCTGCTTCCCC
>DAOTUF010000099.1:0-2877 GCA_034437495.1 Chloroflexaceae bacterium
CCGCACGTTCGCTGGGGCGGCGGTGGGGGGGGGAGGATACTGTAAAATGGTAAACCTCTCCGGGTCTAGCGAAAGGTGAGTAGCCATGCTGCTTCACCATTTGCGCTGCCAGGGCTGACTTGCCAATACCAGGATCGCCTCGGACGATAAAATAGCCACGAGGATGGGACTGGGTAAATTCCGAGATGGCATCAAAAACGAACCGTCGGCCAACAAAGCCAGCGGTTTTGGTCAGAATATATTGACTGAAGTTCCGAATATGCGGAACGATGGATGGATAGTGGGTCCTGGGAGGAGGGGTGGTATTGAGAACTTCTTGCGCACGAGTTTGGAGAGCCTGTACCAATCGTTCGTACCCTTGTTCTTCAAACAAATTGACCGGGTGCCAACGCTGCAACCGTTCCATCATCTCACACGCCTCTAGTCTGGCGGGGATGATAAAGATAGTCCCTTCTGGTTGTTCATCTGCTACCTCCAGTGCCAGCTTGATCTGCCTGTGCCCCCGGCTCGCCTGAGTTATAAAGGTCTGCGAGAGACAGACGAGCACAACATCCGAGGTCCGCACCGCCCTGGGAACCTCTCGTTCGGTTTCCTGTCCTGGCAGCAGACTTTCCTCATCAAACCACGGCTCAAAGCCTTCAGTGCGCAGCTGAGAACAAAGCGTTCGCACCGAAGGTCGGTCTTCAGGGGCATAACACAGAAAGACACGGAGAGGGTTTTCTCGCTCGCCAATAACGCCGCTGGTCATAATTATCGTTCTCCCACGGTTTGGTAATCTATGCTACAATACCTTTAACAAGTGAGTTGGTTGAACGTATTGTAGAGGAACCCCCATCCGCGCTCCCAGGCAATCGGGTGGGGCTTTTGCTTGCTTCTGATACCAGACAGTATACCATATGTCTGCGCGAAATGCGGACATCCCCACTCGCACCCCGCCTTGCTCCCCCTGGGCACACCTCCCCATTTTCTGGTATACTTTGCGAAAAGCGGAACCCACCTCGCCGTGCAGCAAGATGGGTCCTGACGAACAGATGATGTATTGACGACTATGATAGCACCAGAAGGCAGCCAGCGCAATGACCGACTATGCTGACCTGGAGATTGGTCTACACCGCCGCGACGTGACAAGCTACGCCGTAGACCTGCGCTTCATCCACCCCGACAGCGACGCCGACGTGCGCCTCGTGCGCGGCGTTGACCTGCCCCGCGCCCGCTTCGACCCCGACCCGCTGCGTTCCCTCGCCTCCGACCCCGCGGCCTACGGGCAGGCGTTGACCGCGCAACTCTGCGCCGACCCCGCCGTGCCTGCCGCCTTCGCCCAGGCCTTTGCTGCGGCCCAGTCGCTTGACCTGCCGCTGCGGGTGCGGCTCTTCATCGGGCCGAGTGCGCCCGACCTGCATGCGCTGCGGTGGGAGACCCTCTGCGTCCCTGGCACGACCGAGCGCCTGCTGATGAACGAACATCTCCTCTTCTCGCGCTACCTGAGCAGCACCGACTGGCGGCCCGTCAAACTGCGCCCGAAGCGCGACCTCCGCGCCCTCGTGGTCGTGTCCAACCCCTCCAACGTGAGCGAGTACGCCCCTGGCGGGACCCCGCTGGCCTCGCTTGACGTCGCGGGGGAGGTGGCCCGTGCGGGCGCGGCCCTCGGCGACCTCCCGACAACCGTGCTGGCCTCGACGGGGCAGGCCACCCTTGCCGCCCTCCTCACCCACCTGCGCGACGGGTACGATATCCTCTACCTGGTCGCGCACGGCGCGATGCTCCAGGGCGACCCGCACCTCTGGCTCGAAGATGCCCAGGGACAGGCGGCGGTCGTTCTGGGCAGCGACCTGGTGCGGCAGGTGCGTGACCTGCGCGAGCGCCCGCGGTTGGTGGTGCTGGCCTCCTGCCAGAGTGCGGGGAGCGGGGAGGAGGGCGTGCTGGCAGCCCTGGGGCCGCGCCTGGCCGAAGCGGGCATCCCCGCGGTGCTGGCGATGCAGGGCAACGTAACCCTGGAGACCGTGGAGACCTTCCTGCCCGTCTTCTTCCGTGAACTGCTCAGGGATGGGCAGATTGACCGAGCGATGGCCGCCGCACGGGGGATGGTGCGGGAGCGACCCGACTGGTGGGTGCCCGTGCTGTTTCTGCGCTTGCGGGAGGGACGGTTGTGGGAACCATCCCCCACCGTTCCCGCAGCGGGGCCCTCGACCACGGAGATGGACGAAGCACCCCACCCCCTGGCCCGAACCTATGCCGCATTTCTCAGCTTCACGCCCTTCGATGACGAGTTCAGCCGCGGGGCGCTGCGCCAGTTCCGCGCCGAGCTTGAGCGCACGTTGCAGTTCTTGAGCGGAGGGCGTATTGCCATCTTTCAGGAGCAGGACAGCATCAGTCTGGGGCAAAACATCCCGCAGCGTATCACCCAATCGCTCCACGAGTCGCTCATCCTGATCCCCCTCGTCACCCCGAACTACTGCAAACACGACGGATGCCGCCAGGAGTTCCTGCGGTTCCTGGAACGTGAGCGGCACCTTGGGCGCAACGACCTGATCCTCTGGGTCTACTACCAGCGCGTACCAACCCTGGAGCAGGCCATCCAGCGGCTCGGTCATCCCGATACCGTGTCCGATCCCATCATTCGAGGGTAGTCCTGCACACAAGAGTGATACGCCCATACACTATGCCAGCGCGGCGGCGCGGCGACTATCCCGCTGCTGACAGGCGGAACAGAGCGGCACGCTGGCTTCTTCCAGGTACTCCGCCGTGAGCGCGGCGTGATAGTGTTTGGCAATGTTGCCGCTGCATGCGTCGGTTTCGGTGCCATCGGCGAGCAGTTGGCAAAGAGGTGAGGCGGGAATACGGAAGAGAAAACCATCAGGACCACTCGGATAGTTGAGG
>DAOTUF010000100.1:0-15279 GCA_034437495.1 Chloroflexaceae bacterium
AGAGGTGGACCGCAATGGAGATGGCGAGGTGACGTGCGAGGATTTCACGACCTGCGATGAGGCTTTTGATGCCCTGGACGCCGGGTATACCCACCTCGACTACGACCACGATGGCATCCCGTGCAAAGAATTGTGCGGGAATTAGGGATGCGGATGCGTGAACCACTTCGGGCCTTCGCACACTGGCCTGAGCGCCTGCTGCCGGCGACAGGGTTCGCCCTCTAGCAGGCGCTCTCTCCTTCTTCCTATTTCCTTCCCGGTCCCTCCATTGCTAGCTACGCCGTGTCCTCATCCTCCTGCAAGGCGTCGAAGACCAGACGGTGAACAGCAGCGCGGAAGATGCCCCAGTGGTGCCACGAGCCGCCTATCTCTTCGTCGGTCTCGTCAGCTACATGCTCAAGAAAGTCGGCCACCGTGGGAAGTTCCAGGGGAAGAACGCAGCGAAAATCTTCGTGGTTTTCGTGTTCATCCAGACATTCCAGCACCCCCCCAACCTCATCGAGCAAAAAGGCAAAGGTATAGAATTCTTTTTTCAGAGAAGCCGCTGCCTCCGGCGCACCGGGGTCCACGCGGTAGTCCAGGATGCCCAGAAAGCGGCGGATAACGACATCCAGCCCGGTTTCTTCGTGGGTTTCCCGCAGGAGCGCGGCCTCAATTGGTTCCCCGTGGTCTATACCGCCGGTGAGCAGGCGATAGGCTCCCGGTGGGTAGAAGGTCTTGCGGGCTGTAACCAGGCACCCGTCAGGGCGGCGCACCACCATACACACCTCCCCAATGCGGTCGGTTTTGGCCAGAGGGTCAAAGTTGTTCGATGGGAGGGTCACGACGACCCGCCGGGGAGAGCCGTAGCGAGCCGAAAGGCGGGCGATTTCTGCTTCCCGTTCTGCTGAAAGTGGCATGTTTCCTCCTCGTATCTGTGGGGGAATTGTTGAGCTTCCCCCATCATACCACATATGCCTCCTCATCACGTTTCAGGGAATGACCCGAAAAGTCAAAAACATCTTGAAATCGCGTCTCATGTGGTATATAATGAAGCAAACGTGGGGAAAAGTGGTGGAAAGTGGGGAAAACATCCACCCAAAAGGCAGGGAAAACAAACATATGAGCTATTTCGTGTGGTATCCGTTGGCGAGAGCTTGCAGATAGCAGTGAGTAGCAGCACCCGACCCGGCGCGAACTCAGGGAAGGACGAGCGTGTTTCTGGGGGAGTTTGAACACACGATAGATGACAAGGGGCGGGTGGCCATCCCGGCTCGCTTCCGCGAGGAGATGCAGGAAGGGTTCATCATTACCCGTGGGTTCGATAATTGTTTGCAGGCCTTTCCCCGACCCACCTGGCAAGACCTGGCACATCGTATCAGCACGCTTTCGCTCGGCAACGAAGAAGCCCGCCATCTGCGGCGGTTGCTTTTTTCTGGTGCCAATGAGGTGACGTTTGATCGGCAGGGACGCATCCTCATCCCGCAGAACTTGCGGGAATATGCCAGCCTGAGCGAGAAGGTCGTCATTGCAGGAATGCACACCTTTTTCGAGCTATGGTCCCCAGAGCGCTGGCAGACGGTGCTTTCGACGTTGGATAGCAGTGGGCGGATTATTGCCGAGCAACTGGCAGATCTTGGGGTGTAGTGGGATACCCGGATACCCAGATGACCTATCACCATATCCCCGTCCTGCTCGCGGAGGTGCTGGAAAACCTGTGCCCCGTTGCAGGCGGGGTCTATATTGACGGCACCGTGGGGGGGGGAGGGCATCTGGCGGCGCTGCTCTCGCGCATCCAGCCGGGGGGATGGGTTCTGGGCATCGATGCGGACCCGGCGGCGTTGGAGGCGGCGCAGGCACGGTGTCAGTCGCTTCCGCCGGGGGCGGCTCCACCGGGGAGTTACGGGTTGCAGCAGGGCAACTTTGGCGCGATTGGCCCCCTGGCCCGCAACCGCGGTTTAACCAGCGTTGATGGTATGATAGCGGACCTGGGAGCGTCGTCACACCAGCTGGATACGCCGGGGCGGGGGTTTTCATTTCGGGAAGATGGACCGCTGGATATGCGGTTTGACCCGACTCAGGAGACGACCGCCGCCGACCTGGTGGCAGCACTGGATGAAACCTCGCTGGCAGACCTGATATTCTCCTATGGAGAGGAGCGCTACGCCCGGCGGATTGCCCGGCGCATTGTGGAACAGCGTCAGCAGCGAGCCATCACGACCACCAGCGACCTGGCGGACCTGGTGGTGCGGGCCATACCGGGGAAACATCGCGCCCGGGCTGCTATCCACCCGGCCACACGAACCTTTCAAGCACTGCGGATTGCCGTCAACGGCGAACTGGACAACCTGGCATCGTTTCTGCCACAGGCGGTTGATCTGCTGCGCCCGGGGGGGAGACTGGCGGTGATAAGCTTTCATTCGCTTGAAGACCGTATGGTGAAGCAGTTCTTTCGGGACGAGTCGGGCTATGGGGGCAGCGAGGCAAAGCCGCAGCCGGTCCGGCTCCGTATCATCACCAGAAAGCCGGTGGTGGCGGGAGAAGCAGAAGTCCGGGCAAACCCGCGCAGTCGGAGCGCCCGGCTGCGTGTGGCCGAACGGCTCCCATAGTGGCCGAACGGCTCTCGGAGAAGAACCAGGCCAATGGCACTGCGTAATCAGGGAAACCGCAAACCGTCCATGAGCAGGGGAGGACTGAACAATGGCTGTCAACACCGAGCGTTTTTTTCCTCAGCATCAGGTCCGTGGCCGCGTCCAGGTCCACCGTCGTGACCTCTCGAAATATCTTGCGTTCGACAGCAGCCGCTATCTGCTCCATGTCGTTGTCCTGCTCTGCCTGATGAGCCTGCTGACCCTGGGGCAAACGGGTATCCTCGCCACCCGCGGCTACACGGTGGCCGACCTGGAGGCCCGGCAGACCCGCCTGCTCCGAGAACACAACCAACTCGAAGTGCGCTACGCTGCGGCTCAGTCGTTGGACCGCATCCGCAGACGCGCCTCTCAGATCGGGCTGCGGCCCATTCGCCACGACCAGATTCACTATCTGACCATTGTTGACAAGCAGCTTGCGGCGAACGAGGAATGAGTCGGGAACAGCGGGCCAATACATCACGGCAGCGGCTCGTGACCGCTTCTCCTATGGCCCACCCGGGCAACCGTGGCGACCACGCCAGACCGGGTGGGCAGGTTGTCATTCCTCGCTGGCGCATTTATGCGCTCCTCACGGTGTGCTGGTTCGCGGCGTTCGTGCTCGGTGTGCGCCTGTTCGACCTTCAGGTCATCCAGCACGCCGATCTCGCTTCGCGGGCGCGAAACGAGATACAACGACAGATTGTGCTTCAACCCGACCGCGGGGTCATCACGGATAGCCGCGGGAATGTGCTGGCGATGGATGTCGAGCGCCAGAGCCTCTGGGTCAACCCGGCGCAAATTGCGGCAGAGAAAGCGCCCGGTCTGGCGCTGACGCTGGCAACGCTGGTCAACCAGGACATGGAACAGGTGTTGCACACGCTGACGCGGCAGGATGTGGTGTGGGTGCCGGTGTCCCGCTGGCTGGAACCATCGGTGGCGCAGCAGGTGATGGCCATGGATGAGGATGGTCTCTACCTGGTCTACGAGCCACGGCGGGTCTACCCGCTGAATGAGTTCGCGGCGCATGTGGTCGGGGCGGTCAACTATAATGGTGATGGCATCCTGGGGGTCGAGGGGTTCTACAACGCTTCGCTGCGGGGAACGCCCGGTACCCTGCATGCGGAGTTCGACAGCGGGCACAATCCGATTGCCATTGCCCCCCGCCAGAACACCCCCCCCCGCGACGGGGTCAATCTCAAGCTTACCATTGACCCGCTGGTGCAGTACGTGGCTGAAACGGAGTTGCGAGAGGCGGTGCAGCACCACGACGCCGAAGGGGGAAGCATCATTGTGCTGGAACCTTCGACCGGGGCGGTGCGGGGGATGGCCACCTGGCCGGTCTTCGACCCGAACCACTACCCGGAATATCCCGTCGAGGTCTACAGCCGCAACGCAGCGGTGAGCGGTCTGTATGAGCCGGGCAGCACCTTCAAGATTATCACCGCTGCGGCAGGGTTGCAATCGCGCTCGTTTACGGCGGACACGCAGGTGCATGATATCGGGGTGATTGACCGCGCTGGTATGCGTATCCATAACTGGAACTATGCGGGCAATGGGATGATTACCGTGGGCGATATGCTCTACTATTCGAGCAATGTGGGGGCGGTGCTGCTGAACGAACTGATAGGGACGGAGACGTTCTATGGCTTTCTAGAAGACTTCGGGTTCGGTGCGCCGACGGGGGTGGACTTGAGTGGGGAGGAACAAGGGATTGTCCACAATATGTCTTCCCCGACCTTCAACGAGGCCATCTTTGTGAGCAACTCCTATGGGCAGGGGATTGCTATGACCCCCCTCCAACTGGTGCGGGCCGTTGCCGCGGTTGCCAACGATGGCGTGTTGATGAAGCCGTATGTCGTTGCAGAACGGTGCTATGGCCCGACGTCGCTGCCAGAACCCGAGGTGCAGCAGGTTGCTCAGGGAGATCAGGTGGATGGTCCGATGGATCAGGTGGAGGACCGACAGGCAGAGGCGCGTTTTGCCACTTCCAGCGGGGAAGACCAGAGGGAAGGGCAGACATGTGTGGCTACCACCCCCATGACCGTCCGTCAGGTCATCGAGCCGGGGGTAGCCTGGACCATCCGGCGGATGCTGGTCAATGCGGCCAACCACTATGCGCCGGTGGTGTGGGGGCCGAAGACAGGAAACTGGGCTGACCAGTGGCTTGTTCCTGGCTACGAGGTGGGAGCCAAAACGGGCACAGCGTCTATTCCGCTGCCGGGTGGGGGGTACGACCCGCGCTACGTCATCGGCTCGGTGGTCGGGTTTGCGCCGGCAGAAAATACCCGCTATGCCGTTCTGGTCAAGATTGACCGTCCGGAGGGGGATGCGTGGGGGTTGGATGCAGCTATTCCTGCCTTTTACGAGGTGGTAAGCCAGTTGATGCGCTATGAACGCCTGGAACCAGACCCGGCGCTGGTCAGCCCGGGGCAGTCCTATGAGTGATAGTCGGGGGGAGGCCAACAACGGGGGAGGATATTTTATGCTACAATGCCTGTCAGCACAGCGACGGTATGGGGTATGACTATGACTATTGGGGGGGATTGACCGGGTGAAGCGAGGGATGACATTTCGATTGTCTGACAGGTGGGAGCAGGCGTGATCAATCTGGCACACGTCATCTGTGGGGTTCGGCCTGCGCTGGCCAACCAGGAGGGAGCGTTTCCCGCCGCCTGGCAGCACCTCACGATAACCGAGGTGATTGCTGATTCGCGGGAGGTCGTGCCCGGGGCGCTCTTTGTGGCGCTTGCGGGTGAACGCACCGATGGGCACCACTTCCTGCCCGACGCCGCGGCCCGAGGCGCACGGGGGGCGCTGGTCCGTGCGGAAGCGCTCGGGCAGCACGTTGCCAGCCTGGAACGTTTCCCGCGACCGTGGGTCGTCGTCAACGCCGGATCCCTTCAGGCGCATGCGCCGGGGGAGACCATGGCCGACCTCCCACCTCTGGCAGGAGAACCAGACGGGGTGTTCGTGCTGGTTGCGGTTGATGATACGCTGAAGGCGCTGCACCGGCTGACGACCTATCACCGCGCCCCCGTGACCCCGACGGTGGTGGGGGTCACGGGGAGCGTGGGCAAGACCTCGACCAAAGAGGCGGTGGCTGCGGTGCTCAGTCGCCAGTACTGCACCTTGAAAAGTCGGCGCAGCTTCAACAGCGAGGTGACGGTGCCGACCACCCTGCTCCAACTCACCCCTGCTCACCAGGCAGCGGTGATTGAGATGGGTATGTGGGCACCGGGAGAAATCCGGCTGCTGGCGAGCCTTGCCCGTCCCCATCTCGGCATCGTCACGAATGTGGGGCCGTCGCACCTGGAGCGGATGGGCAGCATCGAAGCCATCGCCCGCGCCAAGGCCGAACTGGTAGAGGCGCTCCCCCCCGACGGGGTCGCCATCCTGAATGCGGACGATGCGCGGGTCGCGGCGATGGCCGCGCACACTCGTGCCCGCGTCCTGACCTATGGCATCACCTCTCCCCACGCCGAGGTGCGGGCGAGCGAGGTGGAGAGCCACGGACTGCACGGAGTATCCTTTCGCGTTCGCGTTCGCGTTCGGGTCCAGGCTCATGTTCATGGTCATCATGACGACCCGGTCGCCTTCAAGGTTCCCCTGGCGGGGAGACACAGTGTCTACACGGCGCTGGCTGCCATCGCCACGGGGGTGACTATGGGGCTTTCGTGGGAACAGATAGCCGTTGGCCTCGCAGACCTCGACCCTGCGACCCAGGTGCGGTTTCGGGTGCGGCCGGGCTATACGAAAACAGGAGCCTGTACCGTTTTAGATGACACCTACAATGCGTCGCCCATGTCTTCGCTGGCGGCGCTCGATGTGCTGGCTGAGTGTGGACCGGCGGAGCGGCGCGTGGCCGTTCTGGGCGAGATGCTCGAACTGGGAGCCTATGCAGAAGAAGGGCACCGGATGGTCGGGCAGCGCGTGGCCGAAGTTGCCCATCGCCTGCTCGGGGTTGGAAGCGGGCCGCGGGTCCGGTGGATAGCTGAAGAGGCGCAGCAAAGGGGGATGGATGCTTCCCGCATTATCGTGGTAGACCGCCACGAGCAGGCCATTCCCGTCGTGCGCGAACTGGTGCGAGACGGAGACTATGTTCTGGTCAAGGGGTCGCGGGGTGCTGCAATGGAACACCTGGTCGCGGCCCTGACCACCAGGGAATCCCCGGTGCCCGGTGGTGGTGAGGGGAACGCCAGGGGAACATTCGAATACGACGACGCAGGAGATTGAGGAGAACAACGTGACGATACTGAAAGCCGTACTGATACACGATATTGCTCGTGCCCTGGTCCTTGCTGCTGCCGCGTTTCTCGTGGTACTGGTGGCCGAAGGCTGGTGGATACGCATTGCTCGGGTCTACAAGCTCGGCAAACGCATCCGCGTGGATGGGCCGGAAAGCCACATGATCAAGATGGGCACCCCCACAATGGGGGGCATCGTTATGGTCGGCACCATTGTTGTCCTGACCATTCTGTTCAACCTGGTAGAGCGCTGGTCTATCCTGCTGCCGATGGGGGTGATGGTGAGTTTCGGCATCCTCGGCGTGTTCGATGACTGGAAATCGCTCACCGGGTCCAAATCGAAGACCCACGGGTTTACGGTGCGGCACAAGTTCTTGCTGATGCTGCTTATTGCGCTGGTTGCCAGCCTGGTGCTCTACCTGCCCGCGCCGTTTGGCCTGAACCACTCCGGCATCGTGCGTATCCCCTTCGTCGGGATTATCAACGTCGGGCTGTTGTTCATCCCGCTGGCCACGCTGCTGATTGTGGGCACGGCCAACGCGGTCAACCTGACCGATGGGCTGGACAGTCTGGCGGGGTGGAACCTGACGCTCGCCTTCGGAGCCTATGGGATTATGACGTTTCTCTCGGCTCCGCGCCTGACCAACCTGATGGTCTTCAGCCTGACCATCGTCGGGTCGTGCGCGGCGTTTCTATGGTACAATGCCCACCCGGCCCAGGTATTTATGGGCGATACGGGGGCGCTGGCACTCGGGGCAGGGTTAGCGATTGTCGCGCTCCAGTCGCAGCAGTGGCTCCTGCTGCCCATCGTGGGCATTATCTTCGTCCTGGAAGCGGTCTCGGTCATCATCCAGACGAGCTATTTCAAATGGACGCGGTATCGCACGGGCGAAGGAAAACGGGTATTCAAGATGGCTCCCCTCCACCACCATTTCGAAAAGAACGGATGGAGCGAGATACAGGTCACGCAGCGCTTCACGCTCATTGGCGCGATGGCGGCGATGATCGGGGTGTCGATGGCGCTGACCTTCGCTGCCAACGGCGACCTTTCGGTCAGCACGATGTCAATACCCCAACCACAGCTCTAGGAACGTAAGAACCGAACCAGCAGGAAGGGAGCAAAGAGAGGACCATGTTAGATCAGGAACCATCATCATCACCAGCAGCAGCAGGCATGCTCCCGCTCGGCACCCACCAGGTGCGGGCCGTGTGGGTGCTGCTCACCATCAATGTAGCGGTCTTCGTACTTACCACCGCGTTGAGCTTCCTGCTCCCGCGGGTGCCTTCGCTGCTGACCTTCCTGGTCAACCACGTCCCCTACGGGAGCCTGGCCGGGCCGACCAATTTCGTGCTGTCAATTGGCTGGAAGGACAACTATCTGATTACCCAGGGGCAATACTGGCGGCTCATCACGGCGATTTTCCTGCATGGCGGGCTGGTTCACATTGCGTTCAACGGGTTTGCGCTCTACGCCCTGGGACCCGAAACCGAGCGCGTCTACGGGACGCTGCGGTTTGTGGCGCTCTACTTCATCGCCGGGTTGGCGGGGAGCGTGGCATCCTATGTGTTGACCACCAGTCCCTCGGTCGGAGCCAGCGGCGCTATCTTCGGCCTCATCGGGGGGTTGGCCGTCTTTTTCTACACGACCCGCAATCTCCTGGGCGAGTTTGGTCGCCGCCAGTTGCAGAGCATGGTCATGATTGTGGTGGTGAACATCCTCATCGGGGTCAGCGCGGGCGGGGTCATCGACAACTTTGCCCACCTGGGAGGGCTGGTCGGGGGTATCGTGGGCGGGTGGTTTCTTGTTCCGCGCTACCAGGTTGACCGACGCTTCTACCCTCCCCGCCTGGAGCGCCGCACCTCGCCCCGGGACTGGGTGGGGGTGGGGGGGACGGTCCTGGCGCTGGTCGCCGTTGTGGGGGTAGTGGGGGTTATCCGGTTGCTCTGAAGTGAGGATAGGGGCAGGCATGGTGTTTGATACGACAAACCGCAAACCCGATTATGTCCTGCTGGTCACGGTGGGAGTGCTGGTGGCCATCGGGCTGGTGATGGTCTACAGTGCCAGCTTTGTCGAAGCCTACACGCTGCACAACACCCACGCCTACTACCTGGTGCGCCAGGCCATTGCCGCGACCATCGGGACGGTCGGGTTGCTGGTGGTCCAGCGCATCCACTACCAGGTGTGGCGGCGCTACTCCATTCACCTGCTCGGCGTGACGCTGGTGCTCCTGGTGCTCGTGCTGGTGCTGCCCAGTTCGCTCACGGAGGTAAACGAATCCCGTTCCTGGATACGCTTTGGCAGTGGGCTGTTCAGTATCCAGCCATCGGAACTGGTCAAGCTGACACTGATTATCTATATGGCCAGCTGGCTGTCGCAGCGCAGCGACCGGCTCAGCAACGTGACCTACGGCCTCATCCCGCTGGCGGTCATCCTGGGGGTAGTGTGCGGGCTGGTGATGCTCGAACCCGACCGCGGAACGACGCTCGTTCTGCTCATCATTGCGGGGTCCATCTACTTTGCAGCGGGGGCGAACCTGGTGCATATCCTGGGGGCGGGGGGGCTGAGCATTGCGGCCTTCCTGCTGCTCATCAACCTGGCGCAGCACAATATGCGGATTGCGGCGTTCAAAGACCCGTGGAAGTACTATGACACCTTTGGCTACCAGCCTATCCACGCGCTCTACGCGCTCGGGAGCGGGGGGGTCTTTGGGACGGGGTTGGGGCAGGCCCGCCAGAAATTCCAATGGCTCCCCCAGGCCCACACCGACACGGTGTACGCCATCCTGGGGGAGGAGCTTGGTCTGGTGGGGACGCTGCTGGTGCTCGGCTGTTTCGTGCTGCTGGCCTACCGGGGCTATCGCATTGCGAGCGGGGTGTCCAACCCCTTTGCCTCACTGGTGGCGGTGGGCATCACGTCGTGGATTTTCTTTCAGGCCATCGTCAATATGGCCGTGACCACCTCGCTGATACCGTTCACTGGCCTGACGCTGCCGTTCCTTTCCTATGGTGGAACCTCGCTGATGATCTGCCTGGTCGGGGTCGGGGTTCTGCTGAGCATCTCGCGGCATACCGAGACTGAACATAATCGTGCTATCCGAAAAACCGAGGAGTCCCCCCATGTCCAGAGTTCCGGTCTCTCACCCATCCAGCGCTCACCCGCGCTCACCTCCTTCGTCCAGGCCATCCAGCAGCCATCTCCGCTACTGCCTGAGTGGGGGCGGCACCGGCGGACACGTCTATCCCGCCCTGGCCGTAGCCGCAGCCTTGCAGCGCGGCGCAGAAGAGCCAGAAGCCGCCACGAACCAGCCGGGCCACGCAATCAACGCTGACACTGGGAGGAATGGTGCTGGTGATGATGATGATGATGAGGCTCTCACACCGGATATCGTGTATGTTGGAAGCAGGGGAGGAATGGAACAACGCATCGTCCAGAACGAAAGCAGCCTGACCTACCACGCCATCCCGACGGCAGCGCTCCGCGGGCGCAACAACCCCCTGACGGTCGCCCGCAGCGGGGTGCTGATGGTCGCGGGGACGGTGGGTGCCTGGTCGCTCCTGCGCAAACTCCGCCCTGCGGCCCTCCTGGGCACGGGGGGGTATGTTTGTGTTCCCCTGTTCCTGGCGGCGCGGCTCCTGCATATCCCCACGCTCCTCTACTTGCCCGATATCGTGCCGGGGTTGGCGGTGCGGTGGCTCTCGCGGGTCGCCACGCAGGTGGCGTGCAGCGTCGAAGACTCGTGCGCTGCGCTGGCATCAGGCAGGTCGCTCCCCCCCCTCGTGACGGGCTACCCGGTGCGGGAGGCGCTGTTTCGGCAAGACCGGGCAGCCTGCCGCGCAGCGTTCGGCATCCCCCCATCCGACGACCTGCCCGTCCTGCTCGTCTACGGAGGAAGCCGCGGGTCCCGCAGCATCAACCGCGCCGTTGAAACCCTCCTCCCCGATATCCTGAACCTGGCGCACGTCGTCCACATCTGCGGGCGTGAGGGAGATGAAACCTGGCTGCGGGAGGCGGCAGAGCGGCTCACCCCCTCCTGTCAAGCCCGCTACCGGCTCTTTCCCTATCTGGAGAGCCAGTCGAGATCTACGCCCGCTCATTCCACACCCCCGCCTGTGACGATGCTCCAGGCGCTCGGAGCAGCAGACCTGGCCCTCTGCCGGAGCGGAGCGTCCACCCTGGGAGAACTTCCGGCGCTCGGCTTGCCTGCTCTCCTGGTGCCCTACCCCTATGTCCACCAGGACGAAAACGCCGACTACCTGGTTCGGCACGGAGCCGCCATCAAGATTGCCGATGCTGAGATGGTGGGGGAGGGACCCCCCCGGGACGGTCCCCTGTTTGCTCAGGTATCCCGACTTTTGAAGACACACCCACACGAACGGTTAGGAATGGAGGAGCGGAGTCGCGCCCTTGCCCGTCCTGATGCGGCGAAACACCTGGCAGACGCCCTCCGCAAGCTGGTAGGAAGGAGAGAACGCTCATGCTCGAAATTCAACTCAACGGTTGGATGCTGATTGCCATCGTGATGGCGATTGGTGGTTATGTTGGCTGGCGGATAGGGTTTCGGGGGTTCCTGACCATTACCCTGGTCAGCGCCCTGGGGTATCTCATTTTCGTCAATGGCGGGCAAATTATCCTGGATTACGTGAACAATATCTATGCCAATATTCCACGAATTGTGGCCATTCTCACCGGCGGAGACCCCGCGGCGGTAGCCACCTGGGACCCGCTCTTTGGGAATCCTCTGGCGCTGCCGCTCCCGCTCCGCGTGGCCCTCTACCTCATTGTGGTGGTGCTTTCGTGGTTCTTCAACTCCCGTCCCCGCTGGTACAGCGCCAAGCCCGACCCTATGGGGCACAGGCTCGGGGTCTTTAGCGGGGCGTTGACCGCGATGATTTGGGCCAGTGCGCTCACCACCTTCTGGATCGAATCGGGAGGCGGACAGGACGGGTTTCTCGGCAATCTCATCGGGATATTGCCCGATGTGACCGATATCGCACCCTGGCTGATAGCCCTGCTCTTCCTCATCGTGATGGCAGGGGTCGTCCAGAACCTCCCCAAACTCTGGCAGGCAGGTGGCGGTGGCAAATAGCTTCGGATTGAGATATACGTAACGGATACAGGCAGGTTTGCCGGTGCGGGGGTCGGCTTGCTCCAGACCACCCGACCACTCACCCGAATCATCTCATCCGACGCAACGGGCCACCGGCAAACCCATCCAACCAGTTCCAGGGGGAGGGCAGACGTCCATGGAAAGAGAACCACAAACCTTTCATAAACACACCGCCGAAGCCTTGCAGCGGCTCTATGCCGACAGCGAGACACGGCCCGAAGGCTGGCACGGGGCGTTGATGTGGCACTGGGAACAGGCCGAGGCATATGGCGAGGCCATGAGCGTGGCGCTCGAAATCGCCCAGACTCACATTGAATGCCTGGATTTTCTGGAGGCGCGTCGGTGGATAGACCGCAGCCTGTCCCTGCTCGAAAGACTCGACCCTGCCGAACGCCTCACCTACGAGATGCGTGTCTATGCCATCAAGGTGGCGGTGCTTGAATTTGAGGGTCAGTTCCGCGAGGCACTCGGCTACGCCCAGTTGCTCCTCCGTCTGGCCGAAGTAGAGGGCAATGTAGAAGCCCAGGGACGTGGCTACCTCACCATCGGGCGCGTCCACCGCGAACTGGGGCAGCTGGCCTTTGCCGAAGCGGACCTGGTGCGGTCGCTCAAGATTGCCGAGCGCCACCAGATGCGCGAACTGGAACTCGAAGCTCGCTTTCACCTGGCAAAGGTCCACCAGCTCCAGGGACGCCACCTGGAAGCCTTCCAGCAGCTCGACCTGGCCCATCGGGGCATCTCCGTTTCGGGCGAGGAACACCGTCTCGCCCGGGTCTGCACCGGCATTGGCGATATCTACCGGGTCCTGGGGTCGGGCGAGGAGGCGTTGCAACTCTATCACCGGGCGCTCAAGGTGGAAATCGGCTCGAACAACTGGCTCGGGCAGGCCATGCTCTACGAGAAACTGGGCCTCTCGCATATCGAACTGGACGAACTCTACGAGGCGATAGAGTGTATCAACGAGGCCCTGCGGCTGCGCGTCCATATGGACGACAAACTGGGGCAGGCCCGTTCTCACAGCATCCTGGGGACCATTCAGAGCCGCATGGGAAACCATCTCCAGGCGTTGGAGCACTTCGAAGGGGCCCGCCAGATAGAAGTCGGACTGCAAAACCGGCGTGGTCTGACCATTACGCTGCTCAACCTGGGGGATGTTTCCCGCGCAACGGGCAACTTCGAGCAAGCCCGTCTGCGCTATGAAGAAGCGCTGAAGCTGGCCCGCGGGATTGGCGACCAGGTGGGGATAGCGCGTATCTACGAGCGTATCGGGGATGTCCTGGTAGAAGAAGGCCACCGCGAAGAAGCCTGCGACTACTGGCAGCAGGCGCTTCAGATACGGGACGAAATGGGCCACTTCGATGAAGCCCAGTCCCTCCGTGACCGCATGGTCGGGTGATGCAGGTTCGGCATTCGGACGAGAACGAGCAGATATGGGCATATCCATCGTTGAAAACAAGCCGCTGGCTCCCTACACCTCCTGGCGCGTCGGAGGACCGGCCCGCTTCTTTGTCGAAGCGACCACCACCGACGAGGTGCGCCATGCCCTGCGCTGGAACAGAGAACACGCGCTGCCGGTGCTGCTCCTGGGGGGTGGAACGAACCTGCTCATCCGCGACGAAGGGTTCGACGGGCTGGTGATTCGCTACCGCGCCCGCTCCTGGACGCTCGAAGCGCACGGAGAGGACGGAGAGGACGGAATCCTCTGGACCGCCGCCGGCGCTCCCATCGGGCAGTTGGCCCAGGCTATCGGCTCACGCGGGTGGAGCAACCTGGAATGGGCCGCAGGGCTGCCGGGCAGCGTGGGCGGAGCTATCTATGGGAACGCGGGGTGCTACGGAGGCACGATGGCGGGGGTGCTGCGCCGCGCCTGGCTCCTGGGGGAGGGGGAAGACGACGTTCAGGAATGGCCGGTCGAACGCTTTGCCTATGGCTATCGCAGCAGCATTCTCAAGTCCTCCCCCCCGCCTGGCCCGCTCGTGCCGCCCATCATCCTGTCGGCAGAACTGGTGCTCAGGGCCGCGGATGCGGCGAGCGTGCAGGAGACGATGAAGACTATCATAGCCAACCGGAAGGAGAAAACCCCGGTGGGACGTTCGTGCGGCAGTGTGTTCAAGAACCCACCGGGGAACCAGCCAACCGCCGGCCAGTTGATTGACCAGGCCGGGTTGAAGGGGAAGCGCATCGGCGCTGCCGAAATCAGCCAGCGCCACGCGAACTACCTGCTCAACTGCGGAGGCGCTCGGAGTGACGATATCCTGCGCCTCATTGAACTGGCGCGGAGCACCGTCTTGCGCCAGTTCGGGATAGCGCTGGACCTGGAAATCCAGATTATTGGCCCGACCGTCCATGACCAGGAAGCAGGAAGCAGCAAGTTAAGAAGCCGTGAAACAGGTTGATTACAACAAACCGAATACCCGCGCCCGTGTGGAAGCCCGGCGGCAGATGCGCAAATCGCAGCGGAAAGCCCGAGGGGACCGCCAGCGCCCGGCCTCCTCCCAGGCTGCGCTATTTTCGTTTCGGGTCAACCGGCCCATCCCGAACCCGGCCCTCAAGACCCGCACCCAGGAACTTCCCCGCCTCGCACTGAAATCCAGGAACCGCGGGGTGCTGCAAGGGGGGGACCATCAGGCTCGGGGGGCACAGGTCAAGCCCGGCCTGCGCCGAATCCTGCTCTCCTGGCTGCACACGGGCAGGATGGTGAGCTTGCTGCTCTTCCTGATTGCCACCGGAGGGCTGGCCTATATGATGATATCCTCCCAGTTCACCGTTCAACATGTAAGGGTCGAAGGAAACACCCTCCTGGACTCGGAAACTATCATTGCCCTGGCCGGGGTCCATACCACCCCTATCTGGTTCGTCAATAGTCAGCACGTCATGCAGCGTATTCGACAAAACCCCTATATCGAACACGTCCAGGTCACAATGACGCTTCCGGACCGGGTCGCTCTTCAGGTCACGGAGCGCCGCCCGGAGGTCTACTGGAAAATCGGGCCGATCAGCTACCTGGTGGATGACACGGGAAAGGTGCTCGAAATCACCCGGGAACCGCCCGGGCCGGAGGTGCTGGTTATCGAAGATACCACGCCCCACGTGTTGCAACCGCACGACCAGGTTGACCCGGACGCCCTGACCCTGGCACACATCCTGTCGGTGCGGCTCCCGGAGGAACTCGGGCTTGCTCCGTCCACCCTCGGGTGGAACTACGGCCTCGGGGTGTATATCGAAACAGATGAAGGAAGAACCGTTGTCTTCGGGCAAAACGACCACCTGGACCGCAAACTGTCCATCCTGCGCGAGTTGCTCGAAACGAACACCCCC
>DAOTUF010000101.1:0-2331 GCA_034437495.1 Chloroflexaceae bacterium
ATCATAGCGCGGTTGCCGTTATCCGTCAAGGACGAGTTTCCCATCAGAGAGCCGTAGAAAGCAACCAGCGACCCCACAGGGGCCGCTGGTCCGAAGGAGCACGAAAGGGGTAGCAGGTTTATCCTCAGAGCGGCAGGGCTGCCCCATCAGGTAGCCCTGCCAGGGAAGCGCGGGGCGAGGCAGGGTCGGCCTGCGGGTCAGCGCTATGGTTCAAGCCGCTTGCCGCCGATAGAAGTCCACCGCCTCTGGCACGCTTTCGATAAGCAGAGGCGTCTGGCTCTGGGCCTTTGCCCAGTTCAGCAGGGCTGTGCCGTAGCCTTGCCGCTGGTGTTGCGGCAGCACTTCAAGCCAGAGCAGCACATCGGCCTGGCGATTGGGGGAGAAGGCCACGCAGACGATGCCCACTACCAGACCCTGGTCGGTGCAGGCGATGGCCCACCTTCCCGCCTGGTGCTGCCAGACGCGCAGCCGCGGGTCGCCATCGGTGTCGGCGTAGGTCAGGCAGCTTTGCAGCACCAGGCGGATAACGATGGGCGTATGGGACTGGTCTATTCGGACGACCACTGATCGAGCCTTCCTACCATCAGCCCTTGCGCTTCCAGTTCGGTGATGATGGCATCGTCTTCGACGAGGATGACTGGCTCCCCGTCGAAGACGACCTGGGCTTTGGTTCCTCGAAAGAATTTGAAATAGGGAGCCACCGAGACGCGGTACGTATTCCACCGGTGGCAGTGGCCGGCGACCGCGTACCCTGGACACTCGAATCCTGGCACATCCTCGTGAGCAACGAGTGTGTACCCTGGGGAGCGCACCCGGAACACCTTGACCGAGAAGCTCCCCCCGATGGCTCGCACCTCGACCCGCATGATCTCGAACTTCATCACAAGATCCTCCGTGGGGGGGCCTGGTGGGGAGGCCGACGACCTCCCCCCAGGATGGCCCGTTGTCTACCCCGCAGCCAGCGCCTTCGGGTTGTGGACGAACGTCTCGACGTAGGCCAGCGGCAGGTCGGGCGCGAACTCGGCCTGCGCCACGCTCGTGGCGACAGCGGCTATCTCGCGGAACTCAGCCCGCCAGCGGCGGGTCGCGGCCATCGTTCGCACCGTGTGCCCGTTCCAGCGCAGATCGTAGCGGGCGCTGCTGCTCTTGACCAGCATCACCTGCACCGGCCCCATCTCGAACTTGACCTCCTCGGTCTCTTTGCGGGTGCGGCGCGGCCCGCTGGTCGCTGGTTTCGCCTTCGCCTTCGGCTTCGACTCGGTCATCCGCAGGACCTGGACGCGGTGGGTAAAATCAGCGCGGGCGCGGGTTTCGGCGTCCTGCCCGGCGAAGCTCCAGGCCGCCTGGCCTTTCCCGTTTTCGTAGGTGCGGACATAGAAGGTGCCCTTGCGCTCCATCAAGTCCACCGCCAGCCCCTCGCTCTTGCTCGTCTCCAGCACCGTCTCGCCCGTCGTGAACTTTCTGTACTGACCCATCGTGATCTCCTTTCGATACACTCCATCGTTTTTTCCTATGCTTCCATCATAGCGCGGTTGGCGTTATTCGTCAAGGACGAATTCCCCATTGGGAAGCCGTGGAAAGTGATTTGGAGGGTTTGTGCTACAATACCTTTGTGCGAATGAAATGGAGAGAATTGTTCGATGATACGAGGCGGCACCTGGAACGAATCAAAACACGCCCGCGACAAGTCCGGGCGGTTTGCCCCGAAGGGGGGTGGCGGGCCGCGCACCCCCGACCCCCATGCATCGGTCGTACATAAGAATGGCTCGGTAGAGGTTCACCTGACCGGCGGGAAATACCCCCGCTACGAAGTGTGGGACCGGTCCACGAACACCCTGCTTGGTGAGGTGAGGGCCACGCGCCAGTGGCGCAAAGACCTGGAGCAGGCCAGAGGGATCGCCACCCACGCTCACCCATCAGGACGAAAATCCCCAGACTTGAAATTGGCCTACCAGGATGTCACGGTGAACTTGTTGCCAGGTGCCGCGGAGGTTGCACGGAACCTGTTTGGCAGAGACCTGGAAAACCACGAGTTTGCGGCATTGGTAGGGGCGTTGCCTGGTTCCAGGACAAACGTTTATGCAGCAGGCAGAGACATCACATTTCAGACGACGGGGCCGGGGGGATCGTACATGAACCAGAGAAGAATCCGAAAACGCAACGGAGATCTTATAATGGATAACGAGGTCTTCGAGGTTGTTACCGACCACCGGGGACAGGGGATCGGCACCCGCGTGTTTGCGCGGCAGGTGGACACGGCACGGGCTTTGGGGATTAAAGAAATCACGACCCTTGCCGAGGGGAATATCGCAACCAGCAGGTCCAATGGAT
>DAOTUF010000102.1:0-9635 GCA_034437495.1 Chloroflexaceae bacterium
TGTCCCGCCTGTGAGACCATATTGGATCGTGATGTAAACGCAGCACGAAATATTCGAGATGAAGGATTGAGGCTCATCAGTGCCTAAAAACTGACCGTCCCCGGCAGTGGCTACGTCGGGACGTAAAACACGCCTGTGGACTGCGTGTAAGCCCTTCGCTTGAGAAGGCGGTGCAGGGTGAAGCAGGAATTTCGGAAATGGACAAAGCGTACTTTCGAGTACATTTGAACACGTAGAAAGTAGCAGGTTTTTCAGTGAAACGCTTGACTCTGATCATACTCTCCCTCTTCGTATTCACCATCTCGCCTGTGGCTACCCTGTCTCAGGGTCCGCTGAACCCGGCCAATCCGACCAGCGAACCGGGCGAGACCACCGTTTCAACCCCCGAATCGGCCCCACTCCAACTCACGCCCGTGCTTCCGCTCGTCCCCCCAGACGAGGGGGGGAACGAGGACGGAGATACCAGCGAGGACCCCGACCAGGACCAGTCAGAAGAAGCGGCCCCCGCCCAGACAGACCCTCAACTCACGCTCGTGCCGGTGCAACTGACCCCGGTGGGTGGCGGCTCGGGTGGCTCGACCTCCCCCACCGCTACCCCCGACCCCGGAGCGTCCACAGTCCCCGTCCAGCTTACGCCGGTGCAGGAAGGGAGCACCAGCAGCGCCGAACCAGCAACCAGCGAGGCCGTGCTTGCAAGCCCGGCGGGTTCGACCCGCACCGCCTCGAACGACCGCTACGAACTCACCTTTGTGGAAAAGACGAGCGACCCCTATGGAGCCACCACCTGGCGCTATCGGCTTGAGGTCATCACCACCACCAGCAGCCTCTACGGATGGGTGCTGAACCTCCCGGACTGTGCCACCGTGGTGGGAGCAACGGGACCGACCGGCTCGAACTGGGAGTACACCAGTGGCATCTACGGCAACCTGAGCGGCATTATGTGGACGCTCCCCGAAACCTTCGTCCAGGGCGAGTTTTCCGTCACCCTCTCCGGCGACGTCATCGAAGGGGCGACCCGCGTCGGTATCATCGGCCCGCCCGAAGCCTACGGAGCCATCACCGGCCCGACCTGCGATGACGGCGATGTCATTGCGCCGCGTGGGAGCTACCGCATCACAGCGCTTGACCCGACCTTCCATGCCGACGGGACCTCCACCTGGCACTACTACGTCGAGGTGCTCAAACCCGAATACCCCCTGAAAAACTGGGTGCTTGAGCTTCCACCCTGCGTCCAGGTTGTCAGGGCATCGGGAAGTTGGGAAAAGGTCGTGCGCTCCAGTGACGGTGACGATGATGACGATGATGACGATGATGATGACGACGATGACGACGACGATGACCCCTATGTCTCACTGGCCAACGATGATGATGATGACGACGATGACGACGATGACGATGACAACGAACGCATCGGTGTCTACGGTATCAAGTGGACGGTCGGGGAGGACTTCCGCAAGGGCGAATTCTCCGTCACCCTCTCCGGCGCAGTGACCCACGGCTTCACCCGCGTCACCATCAATGGCTCCGACGATGTCTACGGCTCCGAAGGCACCTACGGGGTCTATGATGGGGATGATGACGATGGCCTCACCAACATCATCCCCGGCCCGGCCTGCGCCGACACCGGAGCCGTGACCATCCTGTTCGGCAGCTACCGCGTGGTGGCGCTCCAGGTCGTTGGCGGCACCTGGGAATATGTCATAGACCTGCTTCCCAACGCGACCACCAGAAGACTGAAATACGTCGAAATCCAGATACCGGCCTGTGCCGAGATAGACGAGGATTCTATCTCGGGCAGGTGGTCGCTGTCCCGACCCGACCAGTACACCGGCCTGCGCACCCTCAGATGGGAAATCAAGTCCGACTTCCGTCGCGGCAAGTTCAAGTTCAAGCTTAAGGGCGGCGCATCGCTCTTCCACGGCTTCACCATGATGCGGTTCGACGGCGAGGACGAAGAGGGCGAGGAGGCGATGCCCGGGCCAGTATGCAGCGACGACAAGACCGTCACCGTGGGGGATGGAAAATACCGCATTTACCTGCTCGGTATCCGCTACGGGGTTGATGGGTCGCTCATCTGGGAATACTATGTGAACTCCCTCAGAGGCTTCACGCCGGTCGAGTGGGAAATCCCCGTCCCCACCTCCTGCGCCACCGTTCTGGATGTCCAGGGGGGAGCGGAATATACCATCGAAGGCGGCAAGGTCAAATGGAAGTTCAAGGAAAACTTCAAGAAGGGGAAGTTCTCGGTCAAGCTCAAAGGGTCGCTCAAGCTCGGCCACTCCGACCTGATGATTACGGATCTCCAGAGCTACCTGGGTTCCATTGCCGTCCCGATATGCGCGACCACCCCTCCCCCTTCCGACGATGACGACGATGACGACGATGGCGACGACGACGATGGCGACGACGACGATGGCGACGATGACGATGACGATGACGACGATGACGATGACGACGATGACGATGACGATGACGACGACGACGACGACGACGACGACGATGACGATGACGGACCAGAAGTCCGCGTTGACGAAGTGGAGAGCAGGATTGAAACCATTGATGGCGTCAAGTTCGTGTACCAGACGTTCTCATTCCGCCGAACGGGAAGGACGGTCTGGGATGTTCGCCTGGAAGCCGACATCGGCGATGCCGTGACCTTCGATGACCTGGAGTTCGAGGGCGGCGAGGGGCAGGTCATTGCTCGTGCGCCTGGCAAGCTCATCATCGAGTTCGATGGCAGCCGGGCAACGTGCCGGCTCCGGTATCGTGTGCAGCAGCCTGCGCAGCAGGTCCGGGTGAGCTACCAACTGGAGTACAGCGACGTCAGCGGACGGGTCCACCTCGCCCCGGTCGTGGTGCTGGTTAACCTTCCAACGACCACAGGGGTCCCCACCTCTGCCGCTGCTGTACCACGCCTGTCCGTTGATGACATCCACGTCTTCTTCCGCCCCTACTGGAACAACCGCGGCGGGTTGCGTATCTTTGGCCTGCCAATCACCTACCCCCGGACCCTCTCATCGGGGAGGATTGTCCAGTATTTCGAACGGGCCCGCTTTGAATATCACCCCGAACTGGAGGGCACGGGCAATGAGGTTTTGCTCGGGTTGCTTGGCGTCGAACTGGGCTATATGGAGCCACCGCTCCCCGCCCCCGAACCCTACACCATCTGGTTCTTCCCACCCACGGGGCACACCATCGCGCCACCGTTTCGCACCTTCTGGGAGCTTCAGGGCGGGTTGATGGCCTTCGGCTATCCCATCACCGAGCCGTTTATCAATGAGAACGGCTTCCTGGTGCAGTATTTTGAACGGGTCCGCCTGGAACTGCACCCCGAACTGGAAGGCACCGAGTTCCACATCCTGCTCGGGTTCCTGGGCGAGGAAGCCCTGCTGGTGTTTGGTCCGACTATTCCGTCGGAAGGGGAGGAACCCGCACCGACCCCGGCTCCTACCTCGCCGGCAGAACCCTATCCCTACCCACCCCCTGAGCGAGAGGAGACCGCCACGCCCGAAGGCGCGGAGGAGACGATGACCGCTACGCCCGAAGGCGCGGAGGGGACGATGACCGCCACGCCCGAAGGCGCGGAGGGGACGGGGACGGCCACCCCGACCCCGACGACCTGATAGACATCCGTTTCCAGGTACCCTGTGAGGCTTGCCCCCCTTTCTGAAGAGGCGGTGCAAGCCTCACCCTTTTCAGCTATTGCGGCTATTGCGTTTTCCCGTATTCCGGGGTATGCTTCTCCTGGAGTGAGAAATGGTCGTATCAACGATGGTGGCCGAAAGCCAGTGCGTCAACAGAGAACCAACCCGACCCTGCCGATAGCGCTGCTCTCGCGGCTCGCCCTGACCCTGAACCTTGGCCTGGGACTGAGCTATGTGGGGCTGTGGGTTATGCTCGCCCTGCAAGGGCAGTTCTGGCGGGCCGACTTCAGTGCCTACTATGCGGGCTGGTCCATCGTGCGCGATGGGCAGGGAAACCGTCTCTATGACCTGGACCTCCAGGCGCACTACCAGCAGCAGATCCTTGACGAGGGGGAGTTTCAAGGGGGGGTGCTGCCCTATCTCAACCCGCCCTATGCCACGTTCCCCTTTGTGCCCCTGGCCTGGCTCCCCCGCCCGGTCGCGTTCCTGCTGTGGACCTGCGGTCAGGTGGTGCTGCTTGCCTGGTTGCTCCGCTTGCTGCACACGCTTGCCCGTTCCTGGAGCAGGGAGGAGCGCTGGCTGATGTTGAGCAGCGTGGTGGCCTTTCCCCCGCTCTTCTTTACGGGCATACTCGGCACCTTCTCGCTCCTGATTCTCGTATGCGTCGTGCAGTGGTATCGGGCGCTCAAGCACCAGCACGAGGGGCAGGCCGGGCTGTGGTTCACCCTCGGCACGGTCAAGCCACAACTGCTCTTGATGCCCGGCGTGATGCTCCTGGGGGCGCGGCGCTGGCGGACCCTCGGCACGGTGTTGCTTGCTGGTACGCTCCTGGCCCTCATCTCCGGTTTCCTGGTGGGGTGGGAGAGCTGGCCCGGCTTCGTCCACATCATCCAGATGGTCAACGATATCTACGGGAACATCGGGATTGTGCCGACCGTGATGTATAACCTCAAGGGGACCCTTGCCCTGCTCCTGGGGAACGAGCAGGGAGCGCTTATCAATCAGGTCAGCGTGGGTATGCTGGCCGCTGCCAGTATGGGGGTGCTGGCGCTGTGGCGCGGCCCGTGGCAGCCCACTGCTCCCCGCTTCGACCTGCGTATGGCCCTGACGCTCCTTGCGGGGTTGCTCTTCCTGCCCCATCTCAACCCCCACGATGGGTTGCTGCTGGTAGCTCCGGCGGTGCTCTTCTACCACTACCTGCGCCAACTCCACCGGCCACGGCTCTGGTATGGGGCTTTTGCCCTGAGTTGCCCGCTGCTCTTCCTGGTGGGCGAGTTTACCACGGGTGGCAACCTGGGCATCCGCATCCCCGTGGTCGCTATGGTTGTGCTGCTGATATGGATGGGGAGCGAGGTGGTTCGGGGGAGGGGAGAGGCAGGAGCGCAGGAGCCACCAGAGGGAGAACGACTATCATGAACCAGCGCTTGATGATTGCCGCGGCGGTGGGGGTCTGCATCGCCATCTTCACCTACTTCCGCCTGGCCTACGGCACCTGCGCGGGAAGCCCCACCTGCGAAGCGGGAGACTTTACCTGGGCGCACCGTGGCGCACAACAGCTTCTCGAAGGGCAAAACCCCTACCACGACCCGACGCTCGGGCCGGGCAACCCCTTCCCGCGCAACGACCCGCTCTTCTACCCCCTGCCGGCGCTGCTCGTTGCGGTGCCGCTGGCTCCCTTCCCGCGGGAGGTGGCCGGTGCCCTCTTTATGGGCGTTTCGTGCGGGTTGCTGGCCTTCGGGTTGTTCCGCGAGCGCGAGGGCTTCGGTCGGGGGGGGCTGTTGCTCAGCGCTCCCTTCTGGTTTTCGGTCATTGCCGTGCAGTGGTCGCCGCTCATTGTGGCCAGTGCGCTGATACCTGCGCTCCTCCCGCTGACGATGGTCAAGCCCAACATTGGTCTGCCCGTCTTCCTGACCTACCCGACCTGGCGGGCCGCGGGCATTGCCGTGGGCATCCTGCTGGTCAGCCTGCTGGTGCTCCCCACCTGGCCGCTGGACTGGCTCAACAATGCCGCGGGACACGCGGTCTTCCAGCCCCTTCGCGTGCTGCCGCTCGGGTTGCTGCTGCTGCTGGCGGTGCGGCGCTGGTGGACGCCCGAGGCGCGTTTGCTGCTGCTGCTGGCGCTCATTCCCCAGCGCCCCATCTACGATCAGCTTCCGCTGTGGTTCGTCTGCCAACCCGGGTCGCCCCGACAGGCGTTTGCCCTCTCTGCGCTGAGCTGGCTGGCCATCTTCGGCTGGCTGCTGGTCCCCGCGCTCAATGTGACCTGGATTGTGGTGGGGATGTACCTTCCTGCCCTCGGTCTGCTCTTCCTGAACGCTTCGTCCAACCAGAGCGATAACGATAACCAGAACGATAACGATAACCAGAACAACGAGGAGCCAGAGCCATGAACCGTTCAACCTTCCCCCGCGTCGTGACCATCATCGGGGCCGTACTCATCATTATCGGGGTCATCCTGGTGACAAAACGGCTCCTCAACGCGCTCATTGTCAGCACCGACTTTGCCCAGGACTACGCCGCAGCCATGGTGCTCTGTTCTGACGAATCCATCTATCAGCACTTCACTGAAGCCGAGTTGCGAAGCCTCATGCCCGGCTCGGAGCGACTGGTCCATGTTCAGCCAGAACTCCGGAATTACCACCCTCCCTTCAATGCCCTGCTGGTGCTCCCGCTGACCTTCCTGCCCTACGATATCGCCGCGCTTCTCTGGGCTATCCTCTCCATCGTGCTCTATTTCGGGGTGTGGTGGTTTGTCGGGCGAGCCTTCCGCATCCATCTGCCGCGCCACTGGCTCGTCCTCCTCATCGGGTTGGCGCTGTGCTGGTACCCCTTCCATGCCCACCTCGCCCTCGGGCAACTTTCGTTCCTGCTCACCGTCTGTGTGGTCGGGTGCTGGTCGCTCCTCCAACAAAAGCGTGATATCCTGGCGGGCATCCTCCTGAGCCTGGCCTGTATGATCAAGCTGTTTCCGGGGTTGCTCTTGGTCTACCTGCTGCTTCGGCGGCGGTGGTGGGCTATCGGCTCAGCCATCGCCAGTATGGGCGTCCTGACGCTGCTGATGCTGGTCATCATCGGGGTGGACGACCTCACCTTCTACCTCACCACCATCATCCCGCACGACGCCGACCGGTTTGGCTCGGTGGTCGGGAACTTCTCGCTCCACGCGGCCATCAAGCGGCTGTTCATCGGGAACTACCTGGTCCGTCCGCTGATAGAAGCACCCCTGCTCGCCACCACCCTCATCATCCTGAGCAGCCTGGGAGTGGTGGCGCTGCTGGTCTTCCAGATAGGGCGGGTGCCGCCAACCCCCACGAATGAGACGGTCGCCTTTGCGCTGGTCTGCGTGGCGATGCTCCTGCTCTCCCCCATCACCTGGTCTCACGCCCTGCTGCTGCTGGCGCTGCCCTGTGGGTTGTTCCTCCGTGATATGCAGGAAAAGCCCCGGCAGACAGAGATAGCGCTCTTTCTCCTGGCGCTCTTTCTCGTCTCGCTCCCCGATTTCGACATAGCCTATGTCCTGATGCAGCACTACGCCCCCGAACGCATCCCCTGGTATACCGCTGTTCTGCTCTTTCCTTCCACGCTCGGGTTGGGCCTGTTCTGGTGGCTTGTGAGCCAGCGGTTTCGGTTGCAGGCAGGGGCCGCCGGGGACGGGGACGACGGAGCGGGGTGAGCACGTTCCCACCTCCCCCTTCCTGGTCCATAGGAGATGTTGCTATAATAGACTCACCACAAGTGTGGGGATATCGTGAACATGAAACGGGAGGAGATTGTGCAATGGAGAAACTAAACCACTATCGAACCCTGATCAAGAACATTTTATATAACTACGCCCAGTACAAGCCTTCCCACGGGGATATTGAGCCAATCGTCATCGTCGATGAAGCCCAGGACCACTATCAGTTGCTCTTCCTGGGATGGAATATGCCCCGGCGCATCCATAGTATCATCGTGCATATACGCCTCTACAATGGGAAGATATGGATAGAGTATGATGGGACAAGCGTTGGTATCGCCAATGAGTTGGTAGAAGCAGGGGTTCCCCGAGAGGACATCGTCCTGGCATTCCACTCCTTCGAAAAGCGGCAGCACACCGGCTTTGCGGTCGCTTAAGCGTAAGGGCAGGATCGGGCCTGGTTCCAGGGGAGAACCCCGGCCCCCCCGCACTGGCAGGGGACGGGAGAGGTGGAAGGGGAACGCAACCGCTATCCCCCTCCCACCCGTGCTGCTACTGCCCTACTGCCCTACCACGACCGGCACGAGCTGAATGTCCGGTTGCACCGTTGGCGATGGCTCTGCTCCCTCCCCCGCGTCCTGGGTGCGGTTGGTGGGCGGCGCTGGTTGAGCAACGGGGGATAGTTCGATGGGCACCAGACGCACCGGCTCCGCCTCCCGCGTGGGCGACGGCTCCCGCGTGGGCGACGGCTCCCGCACCGGCGCAGCAGTGGGCGTCTCTGGTACTGGTGAGGGCATCGGAGTATCCGTCGGCTCCGGGGTTGGCGACGGCTCGGGTGCGGGGTTGCCCGGCTGAGCAACGGGGGACAGCTCAATGGGCACCAGACGCACTGGCTCCGCCTCCCGTGTGGGCGACGGCTCAGTTACAGGTGTGGCGGTCGTCGGTTCGGGAGTGGGCGATGGCTCGGTCCCTGCCGGGGTTGCCGTCATCGTAGGCACCACCGTAGGAGAAGCCGTTTCCGTTCCTTTGCCGCCACCTACGACCACTCTGGCCACCTCCTCGGTCGGGGGAAGCGGCGTGCTCGTCTCCGGAGCAGGGGTCGGCGTGCTGGCATCTCCGGCGTCGGCGGCAGGTATCGGCGTGCTCGTCTCCGTTGCGGGGAGCGGCGTGCTCGTCTCCGTTGCGGGGAGCGGCGTACTCGTCTCCGCCGGGGCTGACAGAGAGGTACAGGAAGGCTCCTCTCCGGACGGGTCGGTGATGACTACCCGCTGCATCGTGACCCACTCACTGCGCCAGTCGGCGTGGTCTACCGCCTGCACCCGCAGCACGTAGCACCCCGGGTGCAGGTCGGCAAACCCGGCCCCGTGGTAGTCGCTGACGTTGTTTGACGTACCGTTCGGGTCGCTCCCCAGATAGTAGGTGTAGCCCGCCACGCCAGAACCATTCCCATCGCTGGCTGGCTCCCACGTGAGATAGACGGACCCTCCAGCATCGGGCGTATAGACGCGCTCGGGAACGGAGGCGGGCAGGGCAAAGGTGGGAGGCGCGGCGTCATAGCCGATGGGTCCGAACGAGGCCACCGTCTGATGCCCGTAGACATCCCAGGCCCGCACCCTGATGGTGTGGTATCCCTCTCCTCCCCAGGAAAGCTGCATATAGCCCGTTTCGGTCTGAAAGTCGGGAGCCTCGCCAGATGGTTCATCATTGAAGGCCTGACTGAAGCCTCGCACCTGACGGTCATCGCGGATTCGGAACTCAATGCGCTGATCATCCCGGTACCACCGGTTGGGACGGACCGCGCTGGTAAACTCGACCCCCGGTGGGTCCGTATCGGGGTTGTCGCGGGCCACGAAGCGCCGGCCATAGTGCTGGTTGCACCCGGACTGCTCCGGGAAGCTGTACCCATCGACAAAATGCAGGGGCACCGTGCGGCGACCAAAGTAGGAGCCACTGGGCGAGTAGTACAGGCTGAAGTGCAGGTGCGCGTAGCCATTGATGCGGCCAATCTCCTGCCCCTGGTAGATGCGGGAGCCGGGCCGCGTCACGTACGCATGGCTCATATGGGTATATTCAGTATAGTAGTGGTTGCCGTGGCTGACAATCAGGGTGCCGCTGCTTGGCGTCCAGAAATGCACCACCCCGTTGGCGGCGGCCCGCACCGGCGCACCGACCGTGGAGCCATGCACCCGCGCAAAGTCAATCTCGTGGCCTTCCCAGTGTGTGCCACAAAAATAGCCCTGGATAACATGCCAGGTTTCGCCCACCGGCGTTGGGAGCCAGATTTCGGGCGCACCGGCTGGTCGAGCCAGGGCAGA
>DAOTUF010000103.1:0-3945 GCA_034437495.1 Chloroflexaceae bacterium
GTCTGCCTGAGCGCGGCGCTCCTGCGCCTCTTCCTGCTGCTGGAAAAAGGCGGCCAGTTGCTCCGGGGTGGGGGCGAGGGCTGCGAGGGTGGGCCGTTCCTGCCCTGCTGCTGTCCCCTCCCCGGCCCCGCCGACAGACACCCGCACCGCCGGGTCCCCGATGATGACGTAGTTGCGCGAGTCCTGCGTCTCCGTCCACAACCGCACCAACTCTCGCGCCTCGTACGTTTTCTGAAACCGCTTTACCTCATCAAGAACGTGGTTCAGGTCGGAGGCGATTTCGGCATAGCGTTCATTGAACAATTCGATGGCCGAACCGACCGGGTATCCATCCATGACCCGCCTCAGCAGGCTTTCAAAGACCTGAAGCTGCTTTTTTCGCCCTTCGGTGCGCGTATCCAGCACAAACGACCATTCCCACGCCCGGTCCACGTGGCCTATCACCGCCAGCGCACCACCGTTGGGGTGCGCCAGCATCTTGCGGGGCAAGTCGGCAATGAAGGCATGGGGGGCAATGGTTTTCGGCTTCGTGGATGCCAGGTCGTAAAAATTATCTCGCTCTGGCGTGCCGGCCCCGTAGCAGGCAAAGAAAAACGCCACCGTCCCCAACAGGCGGGCGTTGTCGGGGATATCTTCCCCCGCAAAGTAGTGCGCCCGGGTCAGTGGTTGCCCCCGCCCCGCCTTCGGGCCGGGCCAGTCCTGACAGAGCAAGGCCCCCTGATAGTTCAACTGCTGGTCTTTCTGCTGCTGATGGTGTGGGTGCTCCGGGTCATCGTCAAAATCAAAGACCATCCCGTGGCTTGCCGCAAACAGCAGGGCAGGGGTATGGTCCCCCCCGAGGCGGTGTCCCAGGCTCTCCTTTGTGGCGTCTTCGTCCACGAGCGTCGATATCGTCCGACCGTTCCGTCCATACTCGCGGCGCTGCGCGGCGTCGCCGATGACCGTCTCGATATGCCACCCCTGCTCAGAGTCCCCATGGCTGGCGGCGATGGTTTCGGAGAGGTCGGCAACCAGCATATCGGCGCTCAGCCGGGTCGCCGGGTCGTCGCGGTAGCGCACGCCGAAGAAGGCAGCGCTGCGCGGCAGCAAGCCGCGGTGTATCTCGGCAGCAACCACGCTCTTTGCATAGCGCTCGTAGGCGGCCAGGTCAGGGTTGCCCGCCTCATCTTCAAAGTGGATGCGCCCCACGGCAAACTGGACGTCCAACTGATATTGAAACTCGTAGGGGATGGTCTCTGGGGAGGCCACGATGAGCAGGTAGTAGGGAACGGCCTGCTTGGGGTCAACCGCGCCGGGGCCGACCCCGAAGCGGCTCAGGAAATCCCGCTTGCTCTCCCCTCTGGCGTAGCTGTTCACTCCCACAAACTCGCGGTAGAGGGGTCCCGTCTGACTCTTGCGCAGCTCCAGCAGCAGGCCAAGCGCCTGCTTGATGGCCGGTACGTGCGGCGCATCTTCCCGTGCGAAGATAATCCCCCACCCGGTCTCTTCCAGCTTCGTGACATCAATGCCGTGGACAACGCCCAGGACGAAGTCTCTGGCTTTCAGGCTCTCATTCTTCTGCTCCACATCCTTGCGGTGGTATCGCTGCTCCTCAATGTATTGTTCGACGGCTTTGCGGAGCACGGTTTGCTCGATTTTTTCGTGAAAATCCTTCAGCACCGCGGGGCGGAGCCGGTCTATCCGCTGCTCCAGTTCGTCCGGGTGGTGCTCTCGGAGAAACGCGGCAACGTCCTTCTGGAAGGCTTCCCGCTCCGCACCGGTGGTGCCCTCTTCGCGGGAACGCGCAATCCAGTCGGTTCCCCGCTGCGGGGGGAGGGGGCTATCAAGTCCCTTGCGCCCGACAATGATATCGGCAAGTTCCTGGATGGTTAGCTCCGGCAGGAGATAGTCACCGGTCGTCGCGTTGATCCCGTTGGCCGGGAGGGGCTGTTCGAGCACAGACACGTCCTGCACTGGTTCCGGTTTATCGCTCATCGTTTCTTCCATCGTTTCTTCCTCCTTGCTTCTTTGCGTGCTTCACTCCTCGCTGGTATCATCCTGTTCCCCCGCTGTTCCCCGCATCTTCCACCATCCGGCGAATCCGCCGATGCCCCCACCAACCACTGCCCCGACTCCCATCCCCACTACCTCGACAAGCGTACCCTGCGTCATAAGGCCAGGTAAGGCCCCGAGCAGCAGTCCCGCTACCGCCCCCAGAAAAACCCCGTTCAAGATGGACCTGTGCGGCATGGCTCCCCCCGTCCTATCGTGATGCGTTCACTTTCCACATCTTCTTTCCTATTCTACCAGCTTTCTTTCTTCCTGGGCATGCTATAATCAAGCCAGAAGATACGAGATGCATGGAGCAGGCCAGGCATGGTCAGCAGCAGGGAGGAGCCAGTGCCAGATATCACCAGTCTGATACGCCCGGATATTACCCGCCTCGAACCCTACACGCCCATCATCCCCCCGGAGATTCTCGCCGGGCGGATTGGTATTCCAGCCGAGCAGATTGTCAAGCTTGATGCGAATGAGAACCCCTACGGCCCCGCGCCCGCAGTGCAAGAAGCCCTGACCAGGGTCAACTATGCGACCTACCCCGACCCGGACCACACGCGGCTGCGGGCCGCGCTCAGTCGCTACACCGGCCAGCCGGTCGAGCGCATTTTCTGCGGGGCAGGCGCAGATGAATTGATAGATATGCTCCTGCGCCTGTTCATTCAGCCGGGCGAACCGGTGATTGACTGCCCCCCCACCTTCGGGATGTATTCCTTCGACACGGCGGTCTGTGGGGGAACGCTGGTTGAGGTGCCGCGCCGCGAGGATTTCTCGCTCGATATCCCCGTGCTGGAGCACGCGGCACGGCGCACGGAGGCGAATATCCTCTTCCTGGCTTCGCCCAACAACCCCGGTGGCAACCTCACGCCCCCCGATGAGATTGAGCAACTGCTTCAGCTTCCGCTGCTGGTCGTGGTCGATGAGGCGTACATCGAGTTTACCGACCACCCGGCGGGTCTGGGCGCGTGGGTCGAGCGCCACGAAAACCTGGTTGTCCTGCGGACCTTCAGCAAGTGGGCGGGGTTGGCAGGGCTGCGCGTGGGCTATGCCCTGCTGCCTGAAGCGCTTGCGTCCCATCTCTGGAAAATCAAGCAACCCTACAATGTCAACGTTGCCGCCGAAGCCGCGGCGCTGGCGTCGCTGGCGTCGCTGGACACGCTGCGAGCAAACATCGCCCGCATTGTCTCCGAGCGTGGGCGGATGCTGGCGGCGCTGCGGGCGCTCCCCTGGCTCCAGGTTTTCGACAGCCAGACCAATTTCATCCTCTGCCGGGTCGTTCGGGGCGATGGCGCTGCCTTGCACCTGAAGCAGCAGCTTGAACAGCAAGGTATCCTGGTGCGGCACTATCAGAAGCCGGGGTTGCAAGACTGCATCCGTATCACGATAGGCACGCCTGGGCAGAATGATACTCTGCTGCGGGCACTGGACGGGGTGGTATGTCCGTGACCAGGGGAAATGAAGAAAGGGGAAATTGAAGAAAGGAGCGCGTGAATATGAAAAAGATAGCTCTCTTGAACATCGTACGTCTTTCGGGGAGCCGGTGTCGCTCACGGAGCCGGTGTGCCGGGCCGACTATTCCCGGGGTACTTCTGCTTGTGCTCCTCTCGCTGCTCCTGGCCGGCTGCGAGGCAGGCGCAGATGCTTCGGAATCCGTGCGTATCGTGGCCACCCCGCACCTGACGACCCGCCACCCCACCTCATCAGCAGCGCTCTCTTCTACGCCCGTGACAACCAGCGGGCCAGCGCCGAGCACGCCAAACCCGGGTATGTCGTCCCTGGGAGACCTGCCGGTCGTGCTGGAACCGCTCGACAGCCCCTTTGACCAACCGCTCCACGTCACCCACGCCGGTGATGGCAGTGGACGGCTCTTTGTCGTTGAGAAGAGCGGGACTATCCAGGTCGTGCAGG
>DAOTUF010000104.1:0-9809 GCA_034437495.1 Chloroflexaceae bacterium
GTGTCGAAAAGGGCGAATCCCTGATTGATACGGTGCGCACCATTCAAGCCCTGGGAGCCAATATCCTGGTCTTGCGCCACTCCCAGGCCGGCGTGCCCTACCTCGTCTCTCACCACTTCAAAGGGTCCGTCATCAACGCCGGGGACGGCTGCCACGCCCACCCGACCCAGGCATTGCTCGACCTTTTTACCATCCAGCAAAAGTTTGACCGCATTGAGCGGCTGAACGTCGTCATTGTGGGCGATATTCTGCACAGTCGGGTAGCGCGGTCGAACCTGTGGGGGCTGACGAAGATGGAGGCCAATGTGACCCTGTGCGCTCCCCCCACGCTCCTCGGGCCGGCGTCGTTCTGGCATGCCTCCTGGCCCAATGTTCGGATACGCTCCAACCTGGACGAAGCCCTGGACGGGGCCGATGTTGTGATGGCGCTGCGGTTGCAAAAGGAACGGCAGCAGGCCGGCTTGCTGCCCTCGCTGCGCGAATATAGCCGGTTCTTTGCGCTCACCAGCGAACGCCTGGAAACCGCCAGCGCCCACACCCTGGTGATGCACCCCGGCCCGATGAACGAAGGCGTTGAAATTACCCCCGAAGTTGCTATGTCGCCCCGCTCGGTGATAGAGGAGCAGGTGACGAATGGGGTGGCCGTCCGAATGGCCTTGCTCTATCGGTTGGCGGGAGAATAGAGAGGGGAACAAACTTATCGTGCGGTACCTCATCAAAAATGGCAGTATTCTCGACCCGGTGCAGCGGGTTATCACGCTCGGACACATTCTCATCGAAGATGGAAAGGTGAACCACGTCTTTGAGATGACCGACAAAACCCCGGACTACGAATCCGGAGGCAATGACATTGAGGTCATCCATGCCCAGGCATGCGTGGTGTCCCCTGGCTTTACTGACCTGCACACCCACCTGCGCGAGCCGGGGGAGGAACACAAAGAAACGATAGCCAGCGGGACCCTGGCGGCAGCGCGAGGGGGCTTCACCACGGTATGCACGATGCCCAACACGCAGCCATCCTATGACACCCCCGAAGTCGTACGACACGTGCGCTCCATCGCTCGCCGCAAGGCGCACGTCCATGTCGATATCGTCGGGGCGGCAACTGTCGGGCGGCAGGGGCATCTGCTCACAGAGATGGCCCAACTAGCCGAGGCGGGGTGCATTGCCTTCAGCGATGATGGAAGCCCTATCGAAAGTCCGTCGGTCATGCGCAACGCCATGGCATACGCCAGTATGCTTGGCCTGCCCATTATGAGCCACTGCGAGGAACAACGGCTCAACGCCGGGTGGGCCATGCACGAAGGAGCCGTCAGTGTACGGTTGGGGCTGCCGGGCTATCCCGCCGCCGCCGAAGAATCCCAGATTGCGCGGGATATTGCGCTGGCCGAACACACCGGGGCACACCTGCACGTCTGTCACGTGAGCACCGCAGGCGGGGTGGCCCTCATCCGCCACGCGAAGGAGCGCGGGGTCCGCGTGACCGCCGAAGTAACCCCGCACCACCTCACCCTGACCGACCGGTGGGTTCTGGGGGCGCTGATAACCCAGGAGGCCCCTTCGCCCTGGCCTTCTTCCGCTCGCACCGAATCGCGGGGACAGCGCAAGAAGCCATCAAACGACGGGCTGCGTTCTCAACTGAAGCTCAACCCGACCTTGCTCCCCCCCTACGATACGCGGACGCGCGTCAGTCCTCCCCTGCGGAGCGAAGATGACGTCGAAGCGCTCATTGAAGGGTTGAGCGACGGGACGATTGATGTCATTGCGACGGACCATGCCCCCCACGCCACGGTTGACAAAGCCTGTGAATATGGATTGGCGGCCTGTGGTATCAGCGGCCTGGAAACGGCCCTGGCGCTCGTGCTGACCCTCGTCCACAGCGGGGCGCTGGACCTGATGAATGTGATTTCTCGCCTCACGGAGGGACCGGCGCAGGTGCTCAGGCGTTCACCCTCCTCGCTCCGGCCCGGCCAGCGAGCCGATATCGTCATCTTTGACCCGGAGCAGAGCTGGACCGTAGACGCGGCCACGTTTGCATCGAAGGGGAAGAACACCCCTCTCCAGGGGCAGGAACTCAAGGGGCAGGTGATGCTGACCATGGTCGGCGGGTCCATTGTGTTCCGTCGGAGCACCTTTGGTAAGGAAAATGGCGGGAAGCCCAGGCCATCCATCCTTGAAGGCATTCTGGGCGAGGAGTAACCGCAAAGAGAGCCTATGACAGATTATTCCCTGAAACACGCTGTCTGCACCACAGCACCCACCGTCCCCTGCTGCTCCCGGAGCCGCGGAGGGAGGTCGCGGTTCCTGGGGAGCGTGCTGGTGCTGCTCCTGGCGCTGGTCGTGGGGGTGCTCACCGGCTGCACCGAAGAACCCCCACCGCCATCATCCGCACCGGCTGCCCCGGACCTGCCCACCAGTGCTGCCCCAACACCAGCAGCAGGGTCCCCCACCGACGCCCCGGGAGCGACCCCGGCGGGTGAAGTTCCCCCAGAAACCGCACTCCCCACCCGACCCGCGGCGACGCCAGCCGTCACCCCGTCTGCGCAGGGGGGCACGCTCAACCTGCTGTTGTGGCAGGCTCCGACCATCCTGAACCCGCACCTTGCCCGCGGCAGCAAGGACTACTTCGCCAGCCGTATCACCTACGAACCACTGGCCTCCTACGACCAGAATGGCACGCTGGTGCCCTTTCTCGCCGCGGATATCCCCTCCCTGGAGAATGGGGGCGTGGCGGAAGATGGCACGTGGGTTATCTGGCCGCTCAAGCAGGGTGTGACCTGGGCAGACGGGCACCCCTTCACTGCCGACGATGTGCTTTTCACCTACGAATACATTACGAACCCGGAGAACGTTGCCACCAGCGGGGCGCAGTATGACATGGTGGAGCGGGTTGAGGTACTGGACGAGTACACGGTCAAGGTCGTGTTCAAGGCGCGAAACCCTGCCTGGTCCCTGCCCTTCGTCGGACCGCGGGGGCTGATTATCCCGCGCCACCTCTTTGCCCCTGCGGGCGGTTCTGACGCGGCGCTTCAGGAAGGGGGAGAAGAAGCGGGAGAACCCCCTGCCAACCCGACACCGGTGGGCACCGGCCCCTACCGGGTGGTCTCTTTCGTACCGGGCGATACGGTTGTCTACGAGGCAAACCCCTTCTTTCGGGAACCAGACCGGCCCTTCTTTAGCCGGGTCGAGTTGAAGAGCGGGGGGGACGCAACCCTGGCGGCCCGCGCAGTGCTCCAGACCGGCGAGGTTGACTTTGCGGAGAATCTCCAGGTGGAGGCGCAGGTGCTTGACCAACTCCAGCAGACCGCAACGACGGGCCACCTGGTGACGATTTCCAGGCCGCTGGTTGAGCACATCCTTATCAACCACACCGACCCCGACCGGGAGACCAGCGAGGGCGAACGCTCCAGCACGCAGTTCCCACACCCCTTCTTCAGCGACCAGCGGGTGCGTCAGGCGTTCACCTATGCCATAGACCGCGAAACCATTGCCAACCAGCTCTACGGCCCCAACGGTCGCCCGACCAGCAACATTCTGGTGGAGCCGCCCATCTACCGCTCGCCCAACACCTCCTACGAGTATAATCTGGACAGAGCCGCCGCGCTGCTGGACGAGGCGGGGTGGGTTGACCACGACGGGGACGGTATCCGCGACAAGGACGGGGTGGCCATGCGCGTGTTGTTCCAGACGGCAACCGGCTCGGTGCGCCAGAAGACCCAGGAGATTGTCAAGCAGTCGCTTGAGGCGATAGGCGTTGGCGTTGAGTTGAAGAGCATTGCCCCCGCGACCTTCTTCGACAACGACCCCGCCAACCCCGACACCTATTCCCACTTCTATGCCGACTTGCAGATGTTCACCATCCCCTACGACAGCCCCGACCCCGGAGCCTATATGCAGGGGTGGATATGCGATGAGATACCGCAGAAGGCGAACGACTGGTCGGCCAACAACATCGAGCGCTGGTGCAACCCCGCCTACGATGCGCTGTATGAGCAGGCCATGCACGAAATGGACCCCGAACAACGTCGACAGCTTTTTATCCAGATGAATGATATGCTGATTGAAGAGGTGGTGTTGATACCGCTGGTCCACCGCATGCGCGTCTCCGGGGTCGGCGATTCGATTGAGGGGGTGGACCTCACGCCGTGGGACGAGAGTGTGTGGAATATCCAGGATTGGCGGCGGCGCTGAGGGGGCCGAGGGAGGGCCGGGAGGGGGAGGGCTACCGGTGTTGCCCTCCCCCTGCTGTTCATTTTGTCTAACCCTTGGATCATCACCGGTTGTTATGAAGACCGGGAGAGGATTTACCAGGGACTGCGTCACATAGTATAACAGAAACACCCACCATCCTGCCATGCTCGCCTACCTTCTCCGCCGCGCCCTGGGTTCCATCCCCACACTTATCATCATCAGCATCGTGCTCTTTGCTATCGTCTCGCTCGCGCCCGGCGACCCGCTCGGGGAGTTTGCCCTCAACCCCGCCGTTTCGGAGGAAACCCGCGAGCAACTACGCGCCGCTCTGGGGCTGGACCAACCCCTCCCCATCCGCTATGTGCGGTGGCTCACGGCCTTCCTGCGCGGGGAGATGGGCTATTCCTTCACGACCCACCTGCCCGTGCGCACGCTGCTCCTCCAGCGCCTCGGAACGACCCTCTGGATTGTGGGGGCAGGCTACGCAGTGAGCGTTGCCCTGGCGCTGCCGCTCGGGGTGCTGTCGGCGCTCAAGCCCGGTTCCCTCTTCGACCGCGCCGCCACGACCCTCGCCCTGCTCGGCTTTTCAACCCCCACCTTCCTGACCGGCATCCTCTTCATCCTGATATTCAGCGTCAAACTTCGCTGGTTCCCCTCCATCTATGTGAGCACGCTGGACGTGACCGGCCCGGCCAGCCTGGTAGCCCTGCTGCGGCAGTCGGTGATGCCGGTGGCGGTGCTGGCGCTGTTCCAGACCGCCACGCTGATGCGGTTTGTCCGTTCGTCCATCCTTGACCAACTCCACCAGGAATACGTACGGGCAGCGCGGGCGCGGGGCATCCGCGAGTTCTTCATCGTCTCGCGCCATATCCTGCGCAACGCCCTGGTGCCGGTCATCACCCTCATTGCCCTGGGCATCCCCACCATCTTTACCGGGGCGATTGTCACGGAGCAGATTTTCCGCGTACCGGGTATCGGCTCCCTCCTGGTGCGCTCCATTGAGGCCAGCGACACCCCCGTGGTGATGGCGATTACTTTTCTCTATGCCATCCTGATCGTGCTCTGCAACCTGGTCGCTGATGTGCTCTATGGCCTGCTCGACCCCCGCGTCAGGCTCGGTGAGCCAGTGGGAAGCGGATGAAGCCACAGGACAGTCCGCGACGCGGCCCCCGCCAGTTTCCCCTGCCCCCCCTGAGCACCGCTCTCTTCCTGCTCATCGTGCTGGCCACCTTGGTGGGGCCGCTGGTCCTCCCCTCCGACGCAGAGCGGATAGACTTCTCCCAGGCCACGCACCCCCCCGGTTGGGACCACCCCTTTGGCACCAACGACCTGGGGCAAGATATGCTGGCGCGGGTGCTGGTGGGTGGGCGCATCTCCATCGGGGTGGGGCTGGGGGCCATGGTGGTCTCCACGGTTCTGGGAACGGCGGTCGGGGTGGTAGCGGGCTTTGCGGGAGGGTTGCTGGACACGCTGCTGATGCGGCTGACAGATGCATTCCTGGCGCTGCCCCACCTGCCGCTGCTGTTGCTGACGATGATGCTCTTTCGAGACCCCGTCACCCGCGTGTTCGGCCCAGACTATGGCCCCTTTGCCCTGGTAACGCTGGTGATTGGCGGCCTCTCCTGGATGATAGTGGCGCGGTTGGTGCGGGCCACCGCGCTGACCGTGCGGGAGATGGAGTTTGTGGTTGCGGCGCGGGCCCTGGGAGCGTCTCCCCTGCGCCTCATCCGGATGCATGTGCTCCCGCACGTGCTCAGCCCAGTCATCGTTGCGGCCACGCTCTCGGTCAGTTCGGCCATCGTGATGGAATCAACATTGAGCTTTCTGGGTCTGGGCTTCCCCCCCGACACCCCCACCTGGGGTCGGTTGCTCTACCACGCCCGCGATTTCCTGGACATCGCCCCGCACATGGCGTTGTTCCCTGGTCTCGCCTTGTTCCTCACCGTGCTGAGCCTGACCAGCATGGGCGACCGGCTTCAGGAAACGTTGGAACCGCGGCGGTGGCAGACCCACCGGCCCGCGAGATAATCATGAAATGTTCATGACATGAGAGCGGGGAAGAGTGTTATAATGGGGATCAGACGGTTTCTTTATCCAGAAAGTGGTTCCTGATGCGTTTATGGAAGTGAGGGAAGGGGGAGAGGTTCCCCTGATCTGGAGTACCAACATAAAGGTATCTACCTCTGAAATCAGGACAAGGAAACGGTTCTTCGCCTGGGAATCAAACAAGGAGCTTATAGACAATGGCGACACGACAGGAACAAATTGCAGAGGTTCTGGACCGGCTCAATGCCAATGTCGGGGCTGATGTAGCTGGAGTAGCTGCGGTCGGAATGGACGGTATCGTTCTCGTCTCGCGCATGTCCGCAGATGTCAACGCAGACCGAGTTGGCGCGGTGGCCGCCACCATGATGGGCGTCACCCGCCGCGTCTCTGGTGAACTGCGCATAGGCATCCCGAAAGAGACAATCATTGATGCTGACGGTGGCCTGTTTATGGTGATACCCGCAGGCGACCAGAGCTTGCTGGCCATCAATCTGCGGCAGGGAGCCAACCTGGGGATGGTTCGCATCGAGGGGCGCGACGCGGCGAAGGAAATCGGGAAGGTGCTTTAAGAGACATCCTGAGCGTGGAGTTAAGGTACGACCATGCACGACAAGGAGGTGTGTTATGCGAGATATCACCATTAAACGTCCGACCCTCGGCCCTTTCATGAGTGTGCTGTGCTTCCGCTACCTGCACGATGATGCGGAAGATCTGGCCGGGCGGGCGCTCATCGTGGACGCGGGACGACAGCGCGGCCACGATATTGTTGAGGAAATGGGGAAGCAGGGGAGCAACCAGAGCGCCGCGGAAATCCAGAAGGAGTTGCAAGAGGCGCTCGGCCCCAATGGAACCCGTCTGTGCCTGGTGCAGAGCGTGCAAGAAAAGGAAAATGGGGGCTACGAAATCCATTCTACTGAGTGCGCCAGCCCGATCTACACCCTCGGCGTGCTGATCGGGGCCATCAGTGCCTTTACGGGCAAGACGATGCTCGGCAAGGATACGGATATTCAGACCAACGGCGATGGGGGGCAAATCTATCACCTTGAGCCGTTCTAGGAGCGGCTCCGTGTCATACACCGCACTGACTGAAGTCAGGCGGCTTGCACGCTCCGTCGGGCAGGCCGAGGTATGATGCAACTGTCCCGGGCAAACCTGGTGCCTGCCCCCACCCGAGGGCAGCATCAGGCTGCCACCTTCTCCTATCGGGAAGTCCTACCGTGCTTTGCTGGCGGGTTCATTCGGTCAACTTCCAACGTGATGACCGCACCGGGGGCAGAACCGCGCCCGCAGAGGCATCTGAAAGCCGCAGGACGGGCACGCCTTGGTACCGGTGGCGGGGGGAGGAGGGGGAGGCCCCTGGTGTAGGGGAGGAGGCTGAGACGGGGTCTCCTTTTCGATGGTGATGGTCTGCGTGGAGGGAGGCTTCTCCGGGACATCCGGCTCTTCATAGAGAATAGCCTGCACCTCCTTCAGGGCATCTTCCTGAACGACCAGGTGTGAGCGCAGTTCGTCAATCGTTTCAACCAGTTCGGCCACGGAGGGCGAACTGATTTGCCCTGCCCGGTACAGGTCATAGGCCCGAAACCCCAGATCGATCATGGTGCTGTCCAGGGTGCGCTTGATTTCATTCAATTCTCCCTGGATACGGGAAACCTTTTGAAACTTGTCGGCTTCAAACTTTGCCCGATCTATACCCTGGGCAACCGTTTTGCTGAGTTTTTCAAAGAAATCCATAGGTCAATCATTCTTCTCCTGGCTGGTACTCCAGATACCGTGTCGTCGTCGCTGATACGGGAGGAACCCTTGCCCTCTCTCTCGTGACCACACCCCCTCATCTTCCCTCCCAATTGTGACAACTCCCCATCCTATCCGAAAGGATCAGACTTCTCAGGCAACCATCCCCAACAGGAAGGTTCGCATCTGAAGGCCATGCCCTGACCTTTACGGGACAATTGTACCATATTTTGGGGGCACGTATGCAAAGCAATCTGAAACGGCTGAAGCGGGGAGGGAACAGAGACCCTGCTTGCACATCCTTGCTCAACCGGGCAATGCCCCTGCCTCGGACCCGCTCCACGCAACCCGGTACCCCCCGTGCCCAAACACGCACGCCTTGCCCACGTGGACCAGGCTTCCCACCAGCAGCACTACCTGAACCTCCGGCGGCACCCCGCGCAAGACCGCACTCCCCACCAGTCCGCCAAGCTGCATATGCTGCTGCTGTCCGCCGCGCCTCGACGTCCGCCCCCACTCGACCCACCGCACCTGTTCCTGCTCGACGGAGAGCGCCTGGGACTGCGCAACCAGAGCGCGATGGTCCACCTCCCACCATCCTTCGCCGTGAAACACCGAGAGCGCGTTGAGCCGCCAGCAGATGGCCTGCACCAGCACCCCGGGGTCAATGGTTTGCAGCCAGTCGCCCCGGGTCTTGACCCGCAGGGGGGACCCAAAGTGCAGGCGCAGGTCGGCGGGCCGGTCCCGCGCCTGTGCCGCGATAGCCGCTCCGTCCAGCAGGGGGAGGCGCTCCGCACCGGGCAGCACGCGCCCCATCCTGGTAGACCACGGGGCCGGTTGTCTGCCACGGTTGGAGCACCTCAACCCGCTCCAACCGCGCCCGCGCATGTCCCTTGCCAAGCCCCATCCGCCCCAACTGCTCAAAGGCAAACAGAAAGGCGGGCAGATAATCCACGCCGCGCCCGATGAGCACCAGGCCAGTTTCCAGCGCCTCTCCCGCCGCATACATCGTCCGACCATCCATCGGTGGCTCGATAACAAAAGGACGCGGCACATCGCGCAGGTTGTGCAACCGCTCGACCCCTGGAGGGTGGGGGGTCTCAAACACCCATCGGTAGGGGCAAGGTGGGGTTATCGTACAGGCATCGGCGTGGTTCCAGCACGCGGGCGGGCAGGTGGCTCGCTGGAAGGCATAGCCAAAGCCGCCGCGCAGCATCGCCCCTTTGAAGTGGGGCAGCGTAGCATCTTCCAGAAGGCGCAGGGTCACACGGGCGCGGAGCAGAGACAGCCCGGCAGGAAAGGGCAACGGATTGCGAAGGGGATTGCTTGTCATACCACTGGCAATCAGTATACCACACCTTCACCGCGCATACCCGACCGGGCGGGTGCTCGGGTGGTTGAGCAAGGTCGGGGACGGGCGGTCAAACCAATTTCCCGCTTCCCGGTCCTTGCGTCGGGGTCGGAGATATGGCATGATACGCTATAGTTTACCGATATTGTCAACGGTTGTTTCATGGCATGAAGAACGTCTAGATTATTACGCAGAAGGAGGCTTGTTATGTCCGTGGACCCTTCCCCCACCCCCGAACCGTCTCCCCGCTCCCGCAAACGATGGTGGATACTCGCTCTTTCCGTCCCGTTGCTGGTGGTGGTGCCCCTGCTCCTGATATCCTGCCTTGGATCTGGAGCCAGGGAAGCTCAAGTCTTTTCGCAGATTAACAGCGGCCTCACCAATGGTGGCTATCATGCCGTTGAGGAGGAGGAGGAAGAGGCGGAAGAAGAGGCGGAAGAAGATGATTCGGCTTCCAGCCGCCTGGCCCCCCCCTCCTCTCCCGCTT
>DAOTUF010000105.1:0-3905 GCA_034437495.1 Chloroflexaceae bacterium
ACGACCATTCGGATGGGTCGCTCGTTCGGCCTGAGTATGTTGAGCCAAAGGAATTTATGATTGTGGAGGGATTGCTCGGCTATCACTCGGCCACCATGCGCAGTTTCTACGATGTCAAGGTCTACCTGGAGCCGGCCGAGGATCTTCGGCGGCTCTGGAAGGTGAAGCGCGACACCGCCAAGCGGGGCTACACGAAAGAGCAGGTGTTGGAAGAGATGGACAAGCGCGAGCCGGATTCGAGCGCGTTCATCCGTCCGCAGCGCGAGCATGCCGATATCGTGGTGCATTTCTACACTCCGGAGGGGGTTTCGCCCGAAGAGGCGGGGGCGCACCTGAATGTGCGGCTGACACTGCGCCCGACCATTCCCCATCCCGACCTGAGCTACCTGTGGGATAATTCGGGGGATTCGGGCATACGGCTCATCCTGGGGCGCGACACGGGCCGCCCGGTAGATATTCTGGAGATTGATGGCAATGTGTCGCCAGAGCAGGCCGCGGCGCTAGAAAAGGTTATCTGGGAGCACATGCCCGGCGAGCGACCGCTGTCGGCGGACGAGTTTGGCGATTACTATGAGTATCTTGGGAAGTCGGAGGTGCGCCACAGCGACCCGCTGGCCCTGACCCAGTTGCTCCTGGCCTACCATCTGCTGCGGCAGTACAGCAGCGTGGACGAGATGCCATTTGCACGGCCAGCGGCGGCGCTCAGCCGGGTCAATCCGTTGTAGGATCTGGTTTCTGAAGGGGGATACGAGTGACGAGTGTCAGGCCGATGGCGTGGAAAACGAGACGGCTCACTCGTCGCTTTTTTTCTGATTGCAGAAGAGCAGAAGGGGGCAGACAATGGATTTGAAACAGCTTGTGGCGGAGCACGCCGTTCAGCAGGTGCGCAGCGGGATGAACCTGGGACTCGGGACGGGTTCGACGGTGCGGTACGTGTTGGAGGCGCTGGCAGAGCGGCTGCGACAGGGGAGCCTGCGGGACATTGCGGGGATTCCTACCTCGGAGGCTACGGCGCAGCAGGCGCAGGCGCTTGGGATACCCCTCACAACGTTTGAGACGTGCCCGCGGTTGGCTATGACCATTGATGGGGCGGACGAGGTGGACCCGGACCTGAACCTCATCAAGGGACTCGGGGGGGCGCTGCTGCGGGAGAAGGTGGTAGCGGCGGCCTCCGACCAGCTTGTCATTGTGGTGGACCAGAGCAAGCGGGTGGAGCGCCTGGGGACGAAAGCTCCGCTGCCCGTGGAGGTGCTCCAGCTTGGCTGGAATACGAACCTGCCGCGGTTCGAGCGTCTGGGGGCCGTGCCGGCGCTGCGGCGCGGAGCCGATGGGCAGCCCTATGTGACCGACAATGGGAATGTGATTGTGGACTGCACCTTTCCGGAGGGCATCCCCGACCCTGCGGCCCTGGCCCGCGAGCTTGACGCCTGCCCCGGCGTGATGGGGCACGGGTTGTTCCTGGAGATGGCCACGGTCGTCTTTGTGGGGACTCCTGAAGGGGTGGTGCGGCTCGGTCGTTCGTCCCGCTGACTGGCCGGGAGCGGGGTGGGAAGGGGAATGAGCAGCTATGACATCGGGGACCTTCCCCGTCTCGTTACCCCGCAACGACGACGCAGTTGCGCCCTGCGGCCTTGGCCTGGTAGAGCGCCGTGTCCGATGCCTTCAGGATGGCTTCAACCGTTGTTCCGTGCTCCGGAAAGCAGGCGACCCCCAGGGAGAAAGTAACGGGTCCCATCAGTCGCCCGGCGTGCGTCACCTGGAGCAGCGCCACCCCTTCCCGCAGTTCTTCTGCCCGCTTGCGGGCGCTCTCCAGCGAGGTACCGGGGAGGATGATCGTAAATTCTTCTCCCCCGTAGCGGCAGGCGATATCCTCTTCCCGAACCCTGCTTTGCAAGAAGTCCCCCACTGCCTGGAGCATTGTGTCTCCGGCATCGTGCCCATAGGTGTCATTGAACGACTTGAAATGGTCGATGTCTATCATAATGACCCCGATGGTATGAAGCTGACGCTGCGCTTTACGAAACTCCAGTTTGAGCATGTCCATCAGGTAGCGGCGGTTGAACAACCCCGTGAGGGCGTCATGGATGGACTGGTCGCGCAGTTGTTCGCGCAGGTGCAGGTTGGCCAGGGCCAGGGCAATATGCTCCGCCACTGTGCGGGCCAACTGTGCCCGGTGCTCCGGGGTCTGGTAGGGTGTGGCCGGGTTGCCGCGCAGGTGGAGCAAGCCGAATATCTGGCTCTGGGCGATGAGCGGCACGCAGAGGTGGGGGGCGGGCGGGTCCATGTGTTTGCAGTGCAACCCCTGGGAGGTGTTTTCGACTACGTTCAGCTTGCCGACCCGCAGCGCCCAGCACGATTCAGGCGCAAACCGCTGTTCGTGGGGGACGTGCTCACCCCACGTGGCCACGACTTCGGCCAGACTGTGGGAAGGGTTGAGGATGTAGAGTGCCCCGGACTGCCCCTCGAACAGCCGGGCCGCAAACTGCTCCACCACCATATAGGCTTCATTCACCGTCAAACAGCTCTGGAAATAGTCTCCCATCTGGTTGATGAGTGTCACCTCGCGGTTGCTCTGCTCCAGCCTGGTTATCCAGCAGGAAAGCTGCTGGTTGGCCTTCTGAAGCTCCTGCGCTGCCTGCTTGCTCTCGGTGATATCTCGAATAATCATGATGACCTGGTCGCCACAACAGGCCACGGCTCGTGCCTCAAAATGGCGCGGCTTGCCAAAGATTTCCTGGGTATATTCGGCTGTCTGCACCGTGTCGGTGTGGAAGGTGCGGTGCAGCAGCGTTTCTATCAGTGTGGCGGTCTCCATCGGCAGCACATCGTGCGGTTGTTTGCCCAGAAAATCCTCGAGGACGACGGGGAGGCGATGGTGGGCGCTGGTGTAATAGTCCACGTAGGTCCCATCGGCCTGGTGAATGAAGACCGCATCGGGGAGCGCGTTCAGGATAGCCTGGTGCCGCGCCTCGCGCTCCTGAAACTGGGCCTCCCGCTCGTGCAGCAGACGTTCCGCTTGCCCATAGCTGGTCATATCGTGGATGACCAGGCACATCAGCGATTGCCCGGAGAGGTCGACCGGGCTGGAGACGACCTGGACCTCGCGGACCTCGCCCGACGCCAGCCGGTGGCGGGTCCGCTGCCGGCTTTGCCCTTCTTGCTGCCCTTCTTGCTGCTCTTCTTGCTGCCAGATATACGGCGTTTTCTGCACCGGCTGGAGACCTATATCCATATCGGTGAGATGCATGGTCCGAAGCTGGGGCCGGGAGTAGCCATAGAATGCCTCGGCAGCGTGGTTGGCCTCGATAATCGCCCCGCTCTCCGGCGCGACCAGCACCATGATGGCAGGGTTCTGCTCAAAGATAGCCCGGTAGCGGCGGTCCTCCCCGGTTTGCAGCACATCCATGGTTTCTCCCCCTGGCACAGGTGTTTTTCTGGGCACGCGTGTCCTCGCTGGTATGGGGGCAGCGTTGCCATTGGTCTCGGTTCTCTGTTGTTCCATGAAATGGGTCATGGCAATACTCCTCCTCAGTCCTCAGTCCTCAGTCCTCAGAACTCCTTTCCCTGGAACCTGGCCAGGGGTTTCTCGTATCTATATTGTCTTTGTTATGGGAGCAAAACCCCCCCAGAGGTGCCCAAACCCCGGGAGGGTCTCTCTCTGCCACGTATTGAGTTACTCAGGGGAACCGGTCGGTGAACCAGCCCCGACCCCCGATGGTGTTATGATAAACGCGCCTGCCCGGGTTTTTTACACCTGAACCCGACGAAACCCATCAAACCTGAGTTCGGGATAAGGTGGATACCTCACCCAACATGGTGTATCCTTTCTTACAGGAAAAAATAGTGAAAGGATCAGGAGGTATCCACCCCATGAGTTTACTCGAATTGTATTGTGATGTCGATGA
>DAOTUF010000106.1:0-8642 GCA_034437495.1 Chloroflexaceae bacterium
GGGCAGAGTGGGTGTAGATGGCGTGGGCGGTCGGGTCGTAGACAAACGAGGTGGGGTGCAGGTAGGGTTCGCCGTCGCTGATGGCGGCGAGCACCCCGACGGGGACGCGCTGAAGCAGGGCACGTATCCAGGCGTCGTCGGGGATGGCGCGGTCGCGGCGGCGGGTGGGGGGCGGGGTCATTGGTTGTCTCCTCTCGATAATCGCAGGGGTATGCCCGGCAGGAGGCACGCGGTCTGCACAAACCAGAGTGCCTCGGCAATGAAGTGGGGGCGCAGGGATGGGGCCCTGGTCATCATCCTTCCCCCAACTCCAGTGCTGCATGCACATCGCGGAGCAAGGCATTCACCGCTGCCACAACCTCGTCCGTCGCTGGATTTTCGGTGCCCACATCCACCCGCAGCGTAAACTGGATACCATACGCAGTCGTTGTATTCATCAGGTCGCCCACCTTCTCTATCAGGTCTTGTAGCTCGTTCGGTTGCAGCACGGACTCGGCGCTTCGCACGCCCGGCCGGCGAACTTCGCGCACACCCGTGGGCGATGGTGCTGGTGGAGGCGTCTGGGTATACTGAAACACCGGCAACCGCACACGCACCATCCGTGCGCCCGCCGTATCACATGGCCACGGCCCCGAATCTTCGGTGCGTTCCAGAAAACGGGCCTGGAATGCGCCACGCAGGGCATTGGCGACCATATGCCACGGGAGCGGCTTGCCGGCTCTGGATGACAGCGCATCCGCAATCGCCTGCGCTGTAACCACCGCCTGTTCCGGGTCGCCTGTGCCCCAGGCCTCTGGGAGATTGGGTGGCAGAATATCCGTTGCTGGCACTGGCGCGGGTGGAGCCTGCAAGACCGCTGCGTCGGTCACGATCCCCTCCGGTACGGACTCGTGGATGAAACTGGCGTGGCCAGCGATTAACCACAGGAGACCCTGCTCCACCGCGGCCCTGACGGTTGCTTCTAGCGTGGCTCGCTCCACCGTTGGGATGGGCAATGGTTCCGCGTATCCGTTCCCCATATCCACGGAGACGACGGTGCCGCCGGCAAAATAGGCACACACCTGCTGAAAGGTACGTTCTGGCGTTTCCCACAGTCCCGGCAGCACATCGGGCGCAAGCAACGTGGGGGACAGTTCGGTCAGGATAGTCTGGTCGGGCAGCAACACTTCCATGGCTGCATCGTTGGCTTCCTGCTCAGTGATGCGGGTATGCCAGAACATTCGCACGCTCTGGTCGGGACGAGCCAGGCGCATGACAAACAAACCGGTCTGGCACCCGTCGCGCAGGGTGTCCAGAATAGCCCTGCTGTTGAGCATCTTGGGCAGGTGGGGAAACTGGGCGAAGGCGCTCACCAGGTCTTTGACGCGCCGCGAGGAGTCATCCTCGTGCCAGATGGTATACGGGCCGCCGGGGAGCAGCGCATCAGCGGTCACGGGGGTGTCCTGGATGCGGGCCCGTTTGTCCGCTTTGATTTGTAGGAAGAGCGGGTCATTGTTCAGGGTGAGCTTGAAGGCCTGGGCATCGTTCTTCTCCGACATGGTGACGATGATGCCATAGGCGTGGCGCAGTTGTTCTGGAATGACGCGGCGGCTCCGTTCCAGCGACTCGCGCAGCGTTCGTTCGCGGCGGGAGTCGAGTTCCTGCCCTTTTACCTGATTCTGGACATCTTCCCATCCCAGGTAGGTGCGAATGGCCGTGCGGACGGCTTCAAGCCCGGCGTGCGATGGCACAGACAGCACCATCGCGTTGCGATAGATGCGCGGGGTGCCGCCAGAGGCCGTCTCCAGGAAGCGGCGGGCTTCAGTGCTCGGTTTGCCTGATTCAGCGGCGGCAGACGCCCCCAGAATAACATAGCGAAACTCGCCCGTGTCATCCACGTCGCCCGGTTCTCTGGGCAGGGTATGCACCCGCGCCCCGGCGGCCGTGGCTCCCTCGCTCAGCCACTTGAGCTTGCTAATCTGTTCGCGTAGCATGTGTTCAATCGCGCTAGAAGCCACCCGGCTACAGGCGTCGTGGTGCATCTGGGTGAGGTTCGGATCGGGCCCGAGTCGCCACGAACGTGGCAAAGCATCCTCGCTGGCGGGCATCTCCTGGGTCGTTTCATCGTCCAGGAACCAGGAAACCGCCACCCACTGGCGCAGTGCCTTGCTCAGGTTAATGAGGTCTGGGCGGGTTGCCCCAAGCAGGAGCAACAGGTCGCGGGTCTGGGCCCGTTGCCCCACCGGTTGCGAGTGGAGAAAGACCGCCATCACCGCTTGCTCTATCTCACGGTGCCCCGACCCGGTCATATCTTGCTGTATCTGTCGGGCTTTCGTGAGTTCGCCCTCGATAATAGAGGCCCACTCGTGGCGCTTGCCATCGTACTCCTCTGAAGCCGCCGTACCGGTCAACTCGCGGGCCGCGTCGGACAGGTTGGGGATGCCTGGCGCGGAGAGGAAGACGTTTGCCCCAATCAGGGGGCCATCGTCCCACTGGGCCGCCTCACGGATAGCCAGCGCAAAGGTACGCAGGATGCCACGGGTACGCTGGAAGCTCTCCAGATTAGTCCACTTGGTATAAAACACCTCGGTCAGGTCGGGGTGGAAAGGGTAGCTCTTCACGTACCGCTCTTCCGCGTCCGGGCGTGCTTTGCGGGTCTGGTCATCCAACGCGACAATGCCGTGTAGGGCGGCTGTGACGTGTGATCGGAAGGCTTCGCGGTCGCGGATGGAGTCGGGGGTGAAGAAGCGCCGTCGGAGCACTTCGGCGACATCATCTTTGACTACCGGTTGCACCCCCTCTTCGCGTTCGCGGCGGAAGATGGCGAAAAACTCCTGCGCCAGTTCGCGCCCGAAGGGGTCATTCTTGCGGGTGTCGCTGGCCAGCAACGAGGCCACCAGCGCACAGCGGTCAACCCTGGAAACCGCCTGGGTGAGATATTGGAACCAGTTGGTCAGGCGACCGCGCCAGGCGGGGTCAAGCCCGACCTTCTCGTGGGCATACATCAACACCTCGTCAATCAGAATGAGCGTGGCCAACCCCTCTTGTTGTGGTCGGGCCAGCAGATCGGTGAGCAGGTTTTCGGCGGGGGCGCTCTCGCGCTCTTGCTCCTGTCCATCGGCGTGCAGTATCCGCAACCCTTCGGCTCCGGCAAGTTGGAAAGCCAGCACGCTCCAGGGGTGGCGCAGCCAGCGGGTTTCGCCATTGGGAGCGCGGGTCTGCAAACCCTTTTCCACGTCGAGCTTGTCAAAGGTGAGCGCGGCCACGCGGGCCGGTGGCGGGGCCATGCCGATGTGACTGGTGAACTCGTGAACAGCGGGCAGGTCGGGTAGGCGGGACGGGTCGTTGACCAGGTGGTAGAGCGTGATGAGGGTGTGGGTTTTGCCGCCACCATAGGTGAGTTCAAGCTGGCGCACGGCTTTGTCGCTACGCCCGGCCAGGCGCGTCACCACATCCTTTGCCAGTTCGCGCAGGTTGTAGGTGGGGTAGGTGAGTGCGAAAAACTGGTCGGGTTGTTCGTAGATGGGTCGTCGTCCCTGCTGCATCGCCACATCGTAGAGGTCGGCGGCGAAGAGGCTGAGGGAGAGGTCGCCGCTTTGCACATCGTCACGCACGGTGACGACCTTGTGCCAGGGTGTCCAGGGATTGGTCATAGTATTTCCTCCGAGAACCATTGCTGTAACACTTGTTTGAACTTGACAAAGGCGGGATCAACACAGTCTTGAAAGCGCACATGCCGTGCCAATTCTGCATAGATAGCCGACGAGCGAGGCTTGCGGGCTTCCCGTAGCGCCTTCTCGACCGCCCCTTTCGGATCAGCAGGCTTAACCTGTCCTGCTTGAACAAACGCCTTTTCTTGAAGCCATGTGCGTAAATCCGGTTGGCGTCCTTCCCAACCAAGGACCCGCGCCACATGCGGCGAATCGCTCCAGACCCAGATTTCAAGCTCCGGGTCAAGCACCACAACGGCAGAACGATTATCCCATCCAGATTGGGATAATCGCTGTTCGATTTCCTGCTCTAGCTCCGCACGCGAGGCCAATTCTCGCCCGCACCCATCACGGTCGAGCATCACGATTGCATAGGTGTATTGTTGGATAAACGGGCGCAGGAAGTCATGCCCGCGCTGCAAGCAGCCAGGATCGTGTTCAGGGTGCGTGTAGACATCGCTGCTCACTGGTCGAATGTGCAATGCCTGATGGCGATTGAGCAAGCCTTTGATGGTCAGTTCCATGTCCTTGTCGGCGACCAGCACAAGAAGGTCTTTTGTTGGTGGCGTCATCCTAAAACCCCCGAAGCAAACAGCATACTGAGATTGGTTTCGCCCCGCCATGTGCGGAGCGCCGGGTGTTCGTGCCCTGAAACAATATCGGTGGCCCCATTGGAGGTCTTCTTAAAGCACAGAACATGGTTGGGTTCCACGACACTCAAGATAACGGGCGAGTGGGTTGCGATTAAGATCTGGGCATCGTAGACTGATGAAAGCGATTGAAATAGCGTCTTGACCGCACGGGGGTGAATACCGTTCTCTGGCTCTTCAATAAGATACACGCCCGTAAAATCAGACACGTATGCGGGTAACGTCAAAGCCAGCAACCGGAGGGTGCCATCGGAGGCAACCCAGGAGGGTATTTCCAGTCCCCCGCGATAATGTAGCACGATGTAGCGGTGTCGGTTATCTGGTCGTTCGACAATTTGGATGTCCTCCAGGTCTTCCAGGGCTGTTTGCAAATGATCTATCCAGCTCTGGAAGCGGGAAGGGTCTTTCTGTTTCAGATCGGCAATGACCCACGGCAAGTTTGAGCCGTCCGGTTTGAACCCCCGCCCCTGCCCAGGGCGACTCATTTGTCGTATCAGCAGGCTGTTCAGAACAAATTGCTGCACGCCAGTGGTGAGAAAATCTTTCAGCCAGGATGATACGGGGAATTTTGTTTCATCAGACGGCAGGTTGGCCAGCGCCGATTTGCGCGGCCCAAATTTGAATGCGGGAAACCATCCCTTGCCCGAATCGGGCGCAACTTCAGAATAGAAGTTGTCGTTGCCATCGCGCACTTTGTTGAGGATAGTTCGGGCACCACGAACAGATTTCGGGGTGAGTATCGTCTCCGGCGGCGATATACTTTCGGGAAAGACGTTCCGTTGGGGTGGTTGTCGTTCTTCGGCGGTTTTGAGCACCACTTTTTCGGCCAGCAGGGCTATCTCATTCGTCTGGGGATCATGCCCTATCGCCACCTCGTAGCGAATGGTGTCGTAGTTGTTTGCGAGGATCTGGCGTCTGTCGTCGGGGATACACACTTCAATAGCCAGTTCAAACTGGTTGCCTGCCTGTTGCCAGATGAGATCGTGCAGGTTGTGGGTGCGTTCGGTTACAGCCGCCTCGGGCCCATCGGAGACGAGCCGCCCCAGAAAGGCCACCACATCTAGAAAGGTCGTTTTACCGCTCGCGTTGGGGCCAATAAGAATCTGGAATGGTTCCAGGGGTTGGCTCACGTACTGCAAACAGCGAAAGTTCAGCGTCTCTATCAGGGTAATCATTTCTTCCTCCTACGCATCAAACCGCGTCTGCGCCGCCGCGCCGCTCACCCCCCGCGCCGCCACATGGTTGCTGATGCTTTCCAGCAGCGAACGCTCCCCATTGCCCGCCGGGGCCAGCTCAATGAGCGCCTGAAGCACATGCAAGAAGAGCGCATTGCGCCGCAACCCGCGAGCATCCAGGTACTCATTCACCTTCGCCACCTCACCCGTTTTCCAGAGATGCATCAGGCGGTGAACCTGGTCTATCAGCGGCACCGGCTGGCCCGCCGGCGCGTCGTAGCCCAGGCTCTTGCGCGTGCGTTGCTCCCACGGCTTGAGCCGTACCGCGTTGCCCGACGAGCCGCCCCCCCCGCCTTCCGCCTCATCCTCGTCGCCATCCGTCGCGGCGCGGCGGCCCCCTCGCGCCAGCAAATCATACTGGTCGCTCAGGGAGCGGTCGGAAAGGTTGCACGAGAGCGCATAGAGAATACACGCGCCGATAGGAGCTTCTGCCATGCCGAAATCGTTGCGGTGCAGCAGGTAATAGGTCGTCACGTCATCCATACCGCTCGTGTCGCCGTCTACGCCGCTCCGCGAAAGCACCCGCCCCACCACAAAGTCTACCACGATGCGCCGGACATGGGTCAGAAACTCGGAGACGGGCATCACCTCGCCCGGCTGGTTGGCCTTCTTAACCACCGGATATTGGCTATAGGCTTCGAGGGCCGGCCCCGTCGCAGCCCACACAAAGTCGGGCCCGCGAATGCCGGCGTCCCAGAAGTCGTGCAGGCGTTGGGTGATGTTCGCGCCCATCTGCTCCAGCACCGTGGCGTCCCACCCGGGCCGCGTAGCCGCCGGGCGCTTGCGACAGACGAGCCAGATAGACGACGCCAGCGCCGCGCCAGAGAGCGCACGGGTACGGTTAGCCATCTCGGTTTGAATGGGCCAGCTTCCCGTGACGATGAAGCCAGCGCGGATGATAGCCGAAACCAGCGTTTCCCAGGCATCGGGTTGCTTGTTGGCAAAGACAATCACCAGGCGACCATCGGGGTTGAGCGCCCGCCAGCAGGCTTGAAAGACGCGAGCCATGCCATCTTCATAGGCCTTTTTCGATTGCTGCTTGTCGCCCCCGAAGCGGCTTGCATCGTCTATCAATTCGCCGTCGTTTATCTCGTGGTTCCACTTGGGCGACAGGGGTTCGCAGAAGGCGGCGTCAATGTCTGGCGACCCGTACAGCGTGCGGCGCAGCCAGACGTAGAAGAAGTCCATGAGTGCCGCATAGCCAATCGCGTCATAGTAGGGCGGGTCGGTGACGATGGCATCAAGCCCATCGGTGGAGTCCTGGATTGCTGAATGGTTAATAACCTGCGTTGTGCCCCAGGCTCCTGTCAGGGCATGAACTATGTAGCGAGTTATCCATTCAAGCTGTGCGGTGTATGAGCCACCTACTTTATTCGCGATAGGTATTTCTGCAAAGTCCCAAACAATAGGAAGGGCAAAGCGAGCGAAAGTATCCCTTACTCGATCTCTTGAAATATCCCAGCTACATAATGACGAACAGTACTGAGCGCCTTTGTCCATTGCTAACGCCAGATACGCCCCCACCGCCTCTACCCACGCCTCCGGGTAGCCATATTCGCGCATTGCGTCGCGGGCGGTGCGGGTGTGCCTGACAAAGGTGCCAAGTGCCAGCAGTTGACGCGGGGTGAAGAGCTTGAAGAACTGGTCAACCCCATATTGCACACACCAGGTACTGCGTTTTGCATCCTCAACAATAAATTCTTCTGGCAACCCGAAGGGTATATCAGCATAGAGGCGCTCTAGCTCCTGTGCAGCTTCGGCGGCCATGCGCCGCTCCTCGTCGGTGGGCGGGCGATACTCCTTGCCCTTGCCGCCATCCACCACCACCGCCGTCATCACGGCCCCCATACGCCCCTGCTGCGCCTCGTAGCGGATGTCCTCCCTCGTCATCGCCACTGTGCCATGCTTGCCACAGCAGGGACACCACGCCCCCTTGCGGCTCATCGTACCCTGCCCGATGGTCGCGTCACTGGCGCGGCGTTGTGTGCCGTTGCCTCCCTTCGCGGGGGTGTCGTCTTGCACCCCGAAGACCACCCCGGTGCGGTCGGCGTTCGGCTCCATCGTGAGCGAGACGCGCTTGTTTTGCTTCTTCGCCAACCAGCGCGTTTTGAGCAGGGGAATGGTCGCCCGGCAGTTCTTGCAGCGCACCGTCCGCGCCCACAGATACGCCACCGTCGGCTTGCCGTCTACCGTCGGATAGAAACGCTCCAGGTCTTCCTTTGCCCGTTCCAGTACCCACGCTCCCCATGCCCGCACATGCGCGGCCAGGTTGCCTTCCGTATCCGTCGTCGTGTCAAAGCTGGCCTGCGCTGCGGTGCGTTGGTTTTGCTCCTTGTGAGCCTGGGCGAAGTCGGGCAGGGGGTGGGTCTGCCCGGCCATGCGTTGCGGATATTCCAACGTGCATTTCAGCACAAACCAGGCCACCGGGTTAATGTCTACCGCTGTCACGTCACACCCCAGGCGCATAGCTTCCAGCGGGATAGCCCCGCCGCCCGAAAAGGGGTCAAGCACACGCGGGGCCCGCCCCCCATAGGCGGCGCGTATCTGCTCGCGGAACCAGTCCATGTCGGGGCTATGCTCGCGCCCCCAGTGCAGCACCCCGCCGGCGGTTTCATCTTTCACCGTATCGTTGCGGGTGCCGCCGGGTTCCTTCTTCGTCACGATGGTTTCCACCACCCGCCCGCCAATGCGTTCGACAAGGGCGCGGCGCTCTTCGGCGTTGGCGGGGTCGGGCAGCAGCGTGGCCAGCAGCGCGGCGCGACAGGCGGCCAGGGGGCGGCGTGCGGGCCAGATGTGCAGGGTGGAGATGTGCCCGTGACGGACGTTCTTCTCGTGGACGGAGTCCAGCGAGGTTTGTTTGAGCGGAAAGGCCCGCTCGATGAGGCGGGGTGGGGTCATGGTTGCTCCTGGTTTTGCCCGAAGGACGCAACGATATGCTTGAGCAGTTTCAAGATAGCCTCGGCCTCGGTTTTTTGACCATATTCCCTGGAAGCCTCAAGTAGCATGGTGGGATTCTCGCTATCAATATCTTGCACAACAGCCCGAAAGAACTTCCAGGTATCCACAAT
>DAOTUF010000107.1:0-3074 GCA_034437495.1 Chloroflexaceae bacterium
AGAAGCACCAGCGCAATAGCGGTCATGCTCCCGGAGAAGAAAAGTTTCCAGTTTATCTGGTCTTTCTGCTGCTCTTTGACCAGAACGAAACGGATACGAGGCATATTCGTCCTTGCAATCGTGAGACACGTCCCTGGTAATAGAGTATAACGTAAATAACGGATTGCATCAATGGGAAGTGAGGGAAACGAGGGAAGTAAGGGAAATGAGGGAAGTGAGGGTGGGGGAAGAACGATGCATCTTATTCTCCCATACCCATTGCCATGGAACCCGAAATGAGGTATAATAGTACGCCCAACCATAAAAAACGACCCTGGCCAGAATGTGCTCCGGAACAGAGGGGACCCCCTATCCTTACTGATTGATGTCGGTGGTCCTGCGGAATAGAATATGCTGGTATCCTGGGGATGGGATCCATCTATCTGGCTCCAATGACCCTCACCTGGACTCTGGACTCACCTGCGAGGTGCTTATGTCTTCTTCAACCTTAGAACAGACCCAACTTGAAACCCTGAGCCAGTTGATCATGGCTGGTGGACATCAAGATGTTGCGGATCTCCTGAAATCTTCGTTGCAACGCCTGGTCGAATTCTGGCCTGCCCGCGCCGGAGCGCTGCTCTACCTGTCGCCCTCCACAGAAACCGTCTGCGTTGAGGATGGGCCGCTCTCCCAGGAAGCCCGAACGATGATTGAACAGGCCCGAACAGGCTACCAACGACGGGATGATGGAGAAGAACCGACCATTGGCTATTACTCGCTTGAAGGCGGAAAAGACCTGTTGGAATTACCGTTGCAAAGCAGCGGACAGGGCGTCGGGTTGTTGCACCTGGTCGTTGACGAAACCAGCGACAAGCACCTGGACGACCCCGTTGCCCTCAGTCGGGAGGCCGATCTTATGGTACTACTGGTTCGAGCTATTGGCGGCGAGGCAGACAAACTGGCGCTCCTTCAGCGGGCCGAGCGCGACCTGCGCGAACTCCGCCTGATTTCGGAAGTAGGTCAGTCACTTTCAGCCAATCTAGACCTGGACAGTCTGCTGAATGAAATCAAGCTCCATGCCCCCGGGGTGGTGGGGGCCGAACGATGTTCTATCTTTGTCCTGGACCCGCAGACCAGCGAACTGGTGCTCCAACTCCCCATCGAAAAACGCGAATTTCGCATCCCCTCTGACCGGGGCATCGCCGGGTGGGTCGCCACCCACGGGATACCTCAGATTGTCAATGATGTGGAGCAAGACCCCCGCTGGTATAACGGCATCGGGCGCGAGGTAGACTTTGTGACCCGCTCGCTGGTCTGCGTCCCCATGCGGGTCAAAGACCGCATTGTCGGGGTGATGCAGCTGCTCAATAAACAGGCCAGCGGGGGCTTTCAAGAGCAAGATGTCCAGTTGCTCACGACGCTGGCATCTCAGGCCGGCATTGCCATTGAGAACGCCCGCCTGTATCGGAGCCTCAAGCAGGAGCGCGACCGCTTGCTCTCCAAGGAAGAAGAAGTGCGCCACGCCATTGCCCGCGACCTCCACGATGGTCCAGCGCAAAGCCTGACCGCCATTGCGATGAACATCGAATTCATCAAAAAGCTCTTTGTGGCGATGCCCGAGCGGGTGCCGGGCGAACTGGACATTCTTGCCGAACTGGTGGTCAAAACAACCCACGATATCCGGACGCTGCTCTTTGAACTTCGCCCTCTGGGGTTGGAGACGCAGGGGCTTCTTTCGACCCTGGAGCAATACGTGTCGCGCTGGCGGGACCCGTCGGGGCAGGGCACGCAGCTGCGCCTTGAAGCGCCTCCGAGTGTTCCCCGCATTTCCCACGAAGCCGAAGCGGCCACCTTCATCATCATCCAGGAGGCGGTGAACAACGCCCGCAAACACGCCCGCTCTCCCCATATCACCATCTACCTCTACGAAGAGGAGGGGCACCTCGTTGCCAGCGTGCGCGACCGCGGCAGAGGGTTCGACCTCAGCGCCACGGAGAAGGGCTACGCCACGCGGGGAAGCCTGGGGTTGGTGAATATGAAAGAACGCGCCGGGTTGATCGGGGCCGATTTCCGCATCCGTTCGACCCCCGGCGAAGGCACCACCGTCGAACTCCGTATCCCCCTGGGGTGAGGGTGCGGGAGCAAGCTGGCAACCAGCAACGCAAGACCCGGCAGCCTCTTCTCTGCTGCCGGGTCTTGCGTTCTATGATGATTGAACGGTATTGATTTGGACCATCTGAGAACAAAACCGTGTTATTCTCAGCCTCAGACCGCCTCAGACCGCCTCAGACCGTCTCAGACCGCTATGCTGTCACTGTGGAGGTGAACTGATAGTTCAGGCTCCCGCGCCTGGGTGGGGAGCATCGGGTTCAGGACTTTTTGCATGGCCATGACATGCGCACAGGTCCCCCAGTTTCGAAAAAACGAGCAGTTGCAGGTCCATTGCCCATTTTGCAGGCTGATTTCGTGGTCTCCATTGCCTCCATTGAATGTCGCTTTTAGCTCGCTCAACTGGATACGTTCTGGTTCTTCGGCGTAGCGTCGAGCCTTCTCAATCTTCCCGATCAAATCGGATTGCATACCATTAACCTCCTCGTTACATGACAAAGGGAGACAACATCTCCGGTTCTGCTGATGTCGCCTGCCGTAACAACAAACAAAAAAGACGGCAACCAGGATAGCTCCCGCTGGTGACGCCTTCATGGATCGCCATGGATTGGAAAAATGGTGAACCTGACCATGGGCACTGGAACCTCATCACGCAGAAAATCCCTAAGAATGGTACCGGTATTATACTGCCGACGGTAGGGGAAGTCAAGGCGGGTAGCAGCGCAGTCATCTCGCCGGCGTCCACACTTGTGCTGATCCTGTGGTATACTAGACCGTGCTCTGGTGGAAGCTTGGGAGGGGTCATACCCCGCACTGACTAAAGTCAGGCGGCTTGCACGCTCCGGCGAGGAAGCCGGGCCGGGTATGACCAGACCTGGCCTTTCGAGGCTCCGTTCAGCCGGTCACGATACCCTGGGGTACGCGAGCCAGCCCCAGGCCCTATCGCTGGTGGTTAACCAGGCCAACGCGGAATGGCCCGTGCTGCC
>DAOTUF010000108.1:0-3377 GCA_034437495.1 Chloroflexaceae bacterium
TCGTTAATCGTTTTTGCCAGGCCCTCAACATCGCCTGGTTCTTCGCGTGCGCCCTCCGGGTCTGGTTCGAGCAGATCGGGGGCGAGATAGAGCAGTTTCATGGGGTCCTTTCTTCTCTTCCATGCGTCCGTCGTGTGGCCCTTCGGCTCTCTGGCCCTTTGGCCCTTCAACTATCCGTCGGGTCCTCCGGTTCGCTACATCCATGCTATTATACAATCAATTCGAGCGCCTGGGGCACCGCTTCAACTTCAACCCGCTGCGCGTCGGTAGCCACGATTTCCCCATCGGATGAGAGCAGCATGGGGGTGTTCCTGGTGCTCTCAATGACGGCCCGGCGGATGCGGACCATCCGCACCGGAGGCAGGCGGGTGTGGGTTCCCTTGAGCGCCCGCGGGAGGTAGCGGATAATCTCGTGCAGACGCACCGCGTCTACCAGGCACAGGTCGAGCAAGCCATCATCAAGCCGCGCATCGGGGGTGAAGCGGAACCCGGCCCCCTGACAACACCCGTTGCCCACGCTGATGAGGAAGAATTTCTGACAGATGTCGCCGCCTTCAAACGAGACCGTCATCTGGCAGGGCCGGTAGGTGGCCAGCGCCCGCAGCACCGCCACAACGTAGACCATCGTTCCCCGCAGCCAGGTGAGCTTGAGCGCTTCTTGAGCAACCAGCGCGTGGATGCCGATGCCCAGGTCGTTGACCAGGTAGTGGGTATGGGTGCCCGCTGGCGTGGTGATGGTGAGTCTGCCCGCATCAATCGTACGGGTGTGCCCCGCGGTCAGGCGCGGGACGATGTTCGTCACGTCGCCGGGCTTCACCCCCTCAAGCGATTTGATGAAGTCGTTGCCCGTGCCCATCGCCACGACCCCGAGCACAACTCTCCTCCCACCGGGTGCGCTGTGGCTGTGGCTGTGGCAGAGGATACCATTCACGACTTCGTGAACGGTTCCGTCCCCCCCGACGGCAATGATTTGCTGGTAGCCCTGTTCGACGGCTCGCGAGGCCAGCACCGCTGCTCGCCGGTCGGCGCTGGTGGTCATCAGGTCAAAAGACAGGCCCGCCGCCTGGAAAGCTCGCTCCAGGGCCGGGCGCTGCCGCTCTCCCAACCCGCGCCCCGCCTGGGGGTTCAGGATAACGCACCGTTTGCTGCTCATACGTCCATTACTCGTTACAGGAGGAGCGCATCAATAAGCCTCGTCGCGCCAATGAACACCGCCAGAGAGAGCAGCGCCCCCTGCTCGCCAATGGGACCCTGTTCTTCAAGGGTCTGCGGGTGGGCCACACTGACGTAGCCCGTCCGGGCGAGGGGTTCGCTGCCAAGCACCTGGTGCATCGTCTGGCGCAGGGCTTCCCCCTCGCGCTCCCCTCGGGCATAGTGCTGCTGCGCTGCCATCAGCGCCCGATACAGGACCGTCGCCGCCTGCCGCTCCTCGGGCGCGAGGTAGGTGTTTCGGCTGCTCATCGCCAGACCATCCGGTTCGCGCACGGTTGGCCCTACCACTATCTCAGCGGGCAGGTTGAGGTCCCGAACCATAGTCTGGATTACCACGGCCTGTTGCGCATCTTTCTGCCCGAAGAAGGCGTGCGTTGGCTGCACGATGTTCAGGAGCTTGCACACCACCGTCGTCACCCCGCGGAAGTGCCCCGGACGTGCGGCCCCTTCGAGCACCTCAGTGATACCCGCGACCTCCACAAAGGAGGTGAACCCGGCGGGGTACATCGTGGCGACCGTGGGGACCAACACCAGGTCGGTTTGTTCGCCTCGCAGCAGGTCAAGGTCCCGTTCCCTATCGCGGGGGTAGGTGGCAAAATCCTCCTGGGGGCCAAACTGCGTCGGATTGACGAAGATGCTCACCGCCACTGCGCCACAGGCGGCCCTGGCCTGTCGGACCAGGCTCAGGTGCCCCTCGTGCAGGTAGCCCATGGTCGGCACCAGACCGAGCCGGTCGAATGCGGCGCGGGCGCGGCGGAAATCTTCGATAGTTTCAATCACCTGCATCAGAAACGTTCCTCATAAAGAATGTTCTCTCTGATATGCTGAGCAACGTGGGCAAGCCGAATACGGTCATGTTTCGTAAGCATAGAACCTCCCCGCTTTCGGTCTGGTCACGATAGGTTCCAGGACCAACCAATCCCCTTCCGGCCCTGCCATGACCATTTGATTGTACCATAGATTGCTGGTACGCTGGTCCCGTGACGCATGGCGAATGGCAGACAGGAAGGAGCAGAAAGACGATGCTGTATGATGATACGATTGCGGCCATCGCGACCCCACCCGGCGAAGGTGGCGTGGCCATGGTGCGCCTCAGCGGGAACAACGCCCTGCCCATTGCCCAGGCCATCTTTCGACCGCGCACCCCGGAGCCGCTGCGGTCGCACCAGGTGCGCTATGGGCATGTGGTCGACCCCTCCGACGGGCGCGTGGTTGATGAGGTGCTGGCGGTGTGGATGCAGGCTCCACGCAGCTTTACCCGTGAGGATGTGGTAGAACTGTCGGGGCACGGGGGGACGCTGGTGGTGCAGGATGTGCTTGGTCTGGCGCTGGCAGCAGGGGCGCGGCTGGCTCAGCCCGGAGAATTTACCATGCGGGCGTTTCTCAATGGGCGGATTGACCTGACTCAGGCCGAAGCCATGCTAGATATCATCCAGGCGCAGACCAGCACTGGCCTGGCACTGGCCCGGGCGCAGCTTGGCGGGTGGCTGGCCCGCGAGGTCCGGCGCATCCGTGCCAGCTTGCTGGAGGTGCTGGCCTATGTCACCGTGACCATTGACTTTCCCGAAGACGAGGTAGACCCCCAGGACCCGACCCCTGCCCTGACCGCAGGTTTGCACGCAGTTGAGCACCTGCTTGCCACCGCAGACCAGGGGATACGGTATCGGCAGGGAGCGCGGGCGGTGCTGCTCGGTCGTCCGAATGTGGGCAAATCGAGCTTGCTCAACGCGCTGCTGCGAACCAATCGCGCCATCGTGACCCCCATCCCGGGCACCACCCGCGACACCCTGGAAGAAACCGCCAATCTCGGCGGGGTCCCCGTCGTGCTCATAGACACCGCAGGAATCAACGAGAGCACCGACCCCATTGAGCGGCTCGGGGTGGAGCGCAGCCGCGAAGCACTGGCCATTTCCGACCTGGCCTTGCTCGTGTTCGATATCCACGAGCCGCTCACCAGCGAGGATGTCCAGATTGCCGAACTGACCCTCGAAAAGCCCACCCTGGTGGTGTGGAACAAGGCCGACCTGGAGCCAGACCCTCCCCCGCTTCCCCCGCTCCCCCCGCTTCCCTTTGCCCATCCCCACCTGCTCGGGATGGTGGCAACCTCGGCGCGGACCGGTGCGGGTATGGAGGATCTGGTTCAAACGATGGTCCGGGGGTTGAGC
>DAOTUF010000109.1:0-6308 GCA_034437495.1 Chloroflexaceae bacterium
CCGACCATCCGGACCTGGGATGAGCGATGAGCAGGGGACTTGCAATTTCTCGCCGGTCATACTAAGCTACCTACAATCATTAATCATTGGGACGCGAGCCTGCACCAGCTAGAGGCAAGAGACAAAAGGGGTATGTTGTGGAAAAGAACGCTCAGTATCAGCAATTGCTTGAACGGCTGTATCCGGACCGCTACGTTGATATGTCCGGTTCCAGTACGTTCGTCACGATTACGCTGGAAGATATGGAGTTTGATGGGTTGGTCGAAGTACAAGAACCGGGGAGCCTGGTCTATCGCCTGACGTCCAAAGGGGCCAGCTTGAAGGAAGCCTGGACAAAAGGGTAACAGGACACCACGTGAATGTCGATGCATATGCATGATAGGGATGATGGGAATGATGGGGATAATATGGATGATGCCGACGAGGTGACAAAGCAGGGCATCCAGGCATTCTACGCAGACGACCAGACCCGGGCTATCGCCTGCTTTTCGCGTGCGACGCAGTTGAACCCCCATCATCAGGTGGCATGGCTCTGGCTCGCCTACTGTGTGGATGATACCGAGGAGCAGCGCCAGTGCCTTGAGCGCGTGGTAGCTATCAACCCGAATAACGAGGCCGGGAAGCGTGCATCGGCGGACCTGGCGCTCCTGACCCCCCTGCCGGTGCTCCTGCCCCCCTCTGGCCTGCTCCCTCCCCAACGGAGTATCCAGGCTCCCCTCCCACCCGGCGAAGTCGCCCCGAACGGGCCGGTAATTGACCATCCCCCGGTCGATGAAGCCTATAGCTACACCGTCCCAGGCCAAAATGTTTCGGTTATTGAACGGGCAGACAGCCCCGGCACCTCGGTGGAAGTGATTGAATATCGGAATCTCAGTGGAAGCGATGATGTGCATATTGCCCAGCAATTGTTTTTCGCGCAGCAGGTTGGTATGCGTCTCCGACAGGTTCGCATTATCCTGCGAAAGGGTGAAGCCATCATTGAAGGGGGGACGCTCCACTTTATGAAGGGCAATATCGCCATTGACACCTCGATGGGTGGGATTGGCGGATTGGCCAGAAAGCTGGCCTCCAAGTATCTGGCGCGGGAAACTATGTTCAAGCCACGGTATCGGGGAACCGGTGAACTGCACCTCGAACCCTCATTCGGCCACTTCATCATTTCCTACCTGGACCGCGAGAAGATGGTGATTGATAGTGGGATGTTTTATGCCTCAGAAGGTTCCGTTGATATCGGGGTGGCGATGCAGCAACACCTCTCGGCCACCCTGGTGGGGGGAGAGAACCTTTTTCAGACCAGGTTGTCGGGAACGGGGTGGTGTGTGCTGTGCAGCCCGGTTCCCTCCAACGAAATTGTTCGCTACCAGCTTCACAATGAAAAGCTCTGTGTAGATGGCAACTTTGCCCTGCTGCGCAAAGGCAATATCGATTTTCGGGTCGAGCGGTCGCGCCGCTCGCTTCATAGCTCCCTCACCAGTGGCGAAGGGCTGATGCAAACCTTCACCGGCACCGGGGAGGTCTGGATTGCGCCGACCCAGAGCGTCTATGAGTATCTCAAGCAGAGGGGAGAGAGAGGAGGAACAACGAGTGACTGACCAGTCTTCTGAGCACCAGCATAGGCATGAACAGGACCATCCCCCCCGGGCGCTGGTGATTGGTGCCCACCCCGACGACAACGAAGTCGGGTGCGGGGGAACGACCGCAAAGCTCACGGACCAGGGATGGGACGTAACCTACATAACCTGTACCAATGGGAACAAGGGGAGCCACGACCCCCACGTCAGCGGCTACCAGCTCTCGGAAACGCGTGAGCACGAGCAAAAAGAGGCCGCCGCCATCCTGGGGGTGCAGCGGGTCATCTTCCTGCGCTACAATGATGGCGAACTGGAACCAACCCCCGCGCTGCGGGCGGAAATGGCGCTCTACATCCGCCACTTCAAGCCCCACCTGCTCTATACCCACGACCCGTGGCGGCCCTATATGCTCCACCCCGACCACCGCGCGGTGGGTTTCGCCGTGATAGATGGCGTCGTGAGCGCACGCGACCATCTCTACCTGCCGGGCCTGGGGCAAATCGGCCTGACCGTCTGGCGTCCCCGCCATCTCTACCTCTGGTCGGCAGACCGCCCGGACTATACCGAAGACATCAGCAACACGCTGGAGCGCAAGATAGCCGCACTGGAAGCCCACCGCAGCCAGATAACCGAGACGAGCGACTGGATTGCCCGCATGCGCCAGCGAGCCGAAGACCAGGGCAGAGCTGCGGGCTACCGGGCAGGCGAAGCCTTCAAACAACTGAACCTGTGACCAGCCATTCCAGACGATATCCGGGCGGCGTTACTTTTTATGCAAACACTCCCGCGAGAACGGATTGACCGGTTTGCGTTTCCCGTCATGAGGACGCTGTGTGCCTTCTGCAAGCCCCAACCCTTCCAGAACACCTCCGGGCGAGTAGTAGACGATAGCTTGACAATACCCCCTATCTGTACTATACTTTGATGGAAGCGTAGGGATTTTATTCTTCATGCAAGAATCTACCTACAAGCGCCAGGCGGTCAGGGGGTACTTTTGATCGAAACCTATCTCGCTGCAAGCTCCCACTCTTCCGAAGCGTGAAGATGGGCGAGATTCTCCAGGCTCAGACGGAGCCTTCGCGCAAGCGAGAAGCCGCAGGGCTTTTAGCTCTGGCGGAGTGTCACTGGTAGGTAATGGAGAAGTTGGTGTCGCAAGGTTTGTGTGAGGTGCATGCTGCAAGCACCTGGAAAGGATTGGGAAATGTCTGAACTTGCCCATTATGTGGAGGTCGAACTTGTACCGGGAAGTCGCGAATCTCGCGTTCCGGGAGGTCGGACCCTCAAGGAAATTGAGGCCGACCTGAAAAAACCAGGCAAGACGCTGCTAGGGGCGATTACACGAGCACCAGGAGAGTCCGATCCATTCGATGTCTGGTTGGGACCCTTCTACATGGGGGTGTTTGGTCTGGTTGGTTTTGTTGCCGCTATCTGCGGCGCTCTTTTCTACCTGTATGAAGTGGTCTTCCACGGCCCCTATCTGTCCTACTTCAACAACTTCATCGCAGGTCGCATCATTCCTCCTCCCCCCGAGGCCGGGCTGAGCTTCATGGTCGGCCCCGGCAACCAGGGCTTTGTGTGGCTGTGGGTCGTCGGCTTTGCGACCACGGCATTCATCTGCTGGTTGCTGCGTGAGGTGGAAATTTGCAACAAGTTGGAGATTGGCTACCATGTTCCGATCTCCTTCGGTGTGGTGGTCTCGGCCTGGCTGACGCTCCAGATCTTCCGCCCGGTGCTGATGGGCCGGTGGGCTGAGGGCTTCACCCTGGGGGTCCTGCCCCACCTTGACTGGATTAACCTCTTCGGGTATCGGTACTTCAACTTCTACTTCAACATCTTCCACTGCCTTGGGATTACTGGTCTGTGGACTTCGACCATGGTCCTGGGCTTGCACGGCTCGGCTATTCTCAGTGGCTCCCAGTCGCGCTATGGTGACGAGATTGATCGCGTTCACCAGTTCTGGTATGACTTGATTGGTTACTCCATCGGTGAGCTTGGTATCCACAAGATGGCGACCCTGCTGGCGGCGGCTGCTGTGCTCGTTTCTAACCTGTGCGTGCTCTTCTCGGGTTGGATCGTGATGGACTGGGTCTCCTTCTGGAACTGGTGGGTCGATATGCCGCTGTGGGTTGGTATGTAAAGTAGTGGTGAGGAGTGTGTAGTTATGGCAGTTAAAGCGAATCCAACGACAAGGTTTAAGGTAGAGGACCAGGATCCCTATTTCGATTATCCTGCCGATACCGAGATTGGCTACCACGGTGGACGATTGGGGTTCGCCAATGGGGGATCGAGTAGCTTCGATGTGGCGGAAACCCCCATTCTTGGGCCAATCTTCCGCTTCTTTGGGAACACCCAGCTGGGTCCGATCCATATGGGTGTGATGGGATGGGTTGCGTTCATCTGTGGTGGCGCATCAATTTTCTTCTGGCTGTTCGGGATGGCCATGTTGGTCAGCTACGACCCGATTAAGTTTGCCAAGAACTTCTTTGTTTTGCACGTTGACCCGGCCCCTGCACGCCATATGCTCTGGGGCTTTGGGGGTGGTCTGGAGGAGGGTGGTCTCTGGATGATTATCACCATCCTTCTCACGGTGGGTCTGTATGCCTGGTGGTTCCGTATCTGGAGCCGCGCCCGTGCGAACGGCCTCAAGCCATACCTGGCCTACGGCTTTGCTTCGGCGCTGTTCCTCTATACGGCTATCTACTGGGTGCGCCCTCTCCTGATTGGAAACTGGTCGGAAGCCCCGCCGCACGGCTTCAAGGGTGTGCTGGAATGGACCAACAACATTAGCTTCCGCTACGGCAACTTCTACTACAATCCATTCCACATGCAGGTCATCTTCTGTGCGCTTGGTTCGACCCTGCTGCTCTCCGCTCACGGGGCCACCATCTGGGCGACGGCCAAGTATGGGGCGCACGAGGAGCTTGAGGAAATTCACGAGCCGGGCACCGGGACGGAGCGAGCGCAGATGTTCTGGCGCTGGACGATTGGCTTCAACGCCAATGCCTACAGCATCCACGTCTGGGCGTTTGGTTTTGCGTTCCTCTTCGGCGTGGTCGGGTGTATCGGGATTACATTGACGGGAACCTTCATCCCTGACTGGCCGCAGTGGGCCCAGGATGCAAGCGTCATCCCTCCACAAAACCCGCCACCCAACGTCTATGTTCCCAACCCCATTACCAATATGTAATGGTCTGGTTTTGAAAGCCCGATGGTGAACATTTCAACCACGGGCTTTCGCTATTCCACCATTCGTATCACTATCATGAACATCAACGAGCAAAGGTTACAGGAAGAAGCCCCCTTTGCTCGTTTTTGTTTCTAAGTAAAGTTATGTTTATTTGCAAATTTTGACTCCTCATGCTACAATCCTACCTCAAGTAGTTCCAAATCCTTACTACACCGTCCATGCTGGTTTCCTCTCGCGTCTCGCTGTGGAGAAGTTCACTTCGGTTGTCATCGAAAGGACCTCATCCCAGGGTGGCAAGAGGGTACGTTCTGGTTCGTCCGGGTTTTCCAACAACGGAAGAGGGCGGTTTTGCTCCGCCGGTCGTGGGTCTGGTCTATCCATAGCAGAAGGTCGGTCATGAACAGTGCCAGGATTGGCCCCAATGCCCTCATTCAGACGGTTGAAGCGCTCAAGGAAACCTATGGCCTTGCCCGAACAACCGACCTGCTTCACGAAGGGGGATACCCCCACCTCGTTGACTACATGCCTGCCGAAATGGTTGATGAGCAGGAATTTTTGATGCTTATTCAGGCGCTCACCACCCAACTTGGCTCCGAACAGGCTGCCTCCATCCTCAAGCGGTCGGGCCAGCGCACCGGCGATTATGTCCTCCGCTATCGCATCCCCCCGTTGTTCCAACGGTTGGTTCGGTGGCGCGGACTTCCGCGAGGTTGGGGACTCTGGCTGCTTCTCGTTGCTATCCGCCAGAGTGCCTGGACCTTCGTCGGAAGTGGGGAGTTTCGGTTTTCGACCGTCAAAGAATCGCGCATTTTGATTGTCAATCGCTCCCCAACAGTGGCTATCCCACCGGAAGTGTGCCATTTCTATGGGGGGACGTTTGAGCGGCTCGTGCAGGTGCTCATTGATGCTCGAATGCAGGTCCAGAACGTGAATCCACTCCGTCGGAACGAGCAAAACAAACCAGAAGAAGAGCAGGAACAGGAGCAGGCAACCAGCGAATCGCAGGCAGGGGAGAACATCCGCTGTGCCTATGTCATCAGGTAACAGCAGACGGCAAATAGCAGGCAGCAGAAGATCAAGAGCCAATAAGGAGGCATATCTCATGCGTATCATGATGATCCAACCGAATTACCACTGTGGGGGAGCGGAAATTGCTGGCAACTGGCCACCAAGTTGGGCCGCCTACATCGGCGGGGCCATCAGGCATGCGGGCTATCCCAACGTCCGGTTTGTCGACGCGATGAGCAACGACATTCCGGACGATGTGCTGACCGAGATAATCCGCGCCAATCAGCCCGATGTCGTGCTGACCACGGCCATCACCCCGATGATCTACAAGGCGCAGGAGACCCTGAAGATAGTGCGGCAGGTGCGCCCCCAGGCCAAACTGCTGCTTGGCGGTATCCACCCGACCTTTATGTACGGGCAGGTGCTCAATGAAGCTCCCTGGATAGACTACATCGTCCGCGGCGAAGGTGAAGAGATTATTGTCAATCTGATGCGGGCGATTGAGGCCGGCACCGACCTGAAAGAACGGCGCGATATCATGG
>DAOTUF010000110.1:0-10581 GCA_034437495.1 Chloroflexaceae bacterium
GCATCCGCCCGCAGATTGGCAATCCTCAAGTGTCGTCGGGCCAGTTTTCGTTTCGCCTTATGCCAGTTCTTGCTGCCCTTCTGCTTGCGGGCCAGCCAACGGTTCAGGCGGCGTAGCTTCTTTTGCGCAGCGGCAAGGTGTTTTTGGTTTTCAAACACATCGCCGTCGCTGTCCACTCCTCAATAGCTATTTCAAATCATCTGCTCTTCACCGGGCTTATACCAGGTGTCTATACCGAAAGTAGAGATAGATTGCCAGGGCCGGGATGGACAGAATGACCAGGGCAATGGGGAAAGAAAGCGGCTCATTGCTAAACGGGATGGGAAGGTTCATCCCAAAGACACTGGCAACCAGCGTCATCGGGAGCATAATCACCGAAATGAGAGTGAATATCTTCATTTCCTCGTTAATACGGTACGAGGTCAGGCTATCCAATGTGGCATTGAGACCCTCAATGATTTCTTTCTGTTCTTCGAGCATATCCCAGAGTTTGTCAAGACCATCGGTCAGGTCGCCAAAATACACTTCCTCATCGAGGCGCAAGAAAGTTCGTTCGCGCCTTTCGAGCGAGCGCACGACCGGAAGGTTGGGCCGGATAATCCGCCGCATGGCGATGATATCGCGCCGGATAAAGGAGAGTTCCTGCACGATGGCGTGGACGTTGCGCCCGAAAATCCCCGTTTCAATGCGGTCGAGGTGCTGGTCAATGCGGTAGATCATCGGGAAGCAGGACAGCATCAGCGTCTCAATGATACGGTAGAGCAGGTAGCCCGAGCCGCCCCCCATGAGTTGGGCGCGGGACTGACTGTCGGCAGCACTCTTCACCAACCGCATGAGGGGTTTCAATTTCCCATCGTGCAGCGTAATCACGTAATCGTGCCCGGCGAAAATGTCAACCTCGCTGGTGACGGCCAGTCGGTTGGCCTTATCGAAAACGGGAAAGTGGAGCACAAGAAACACATATTCGCGTTCGCTCTCCGGGTTATCATCGATTTTTGGCCGTTGCAAGCGCGATAGCACGTCTTCCAGGTGGAGGGGGTGGAAATGATATTGATTGCGGAGATGGGCAATCTGTTCCGCCCCTGGTTTTACCAGGTCCAACCATTTCAAATCCTGGTGCGTCAACTCCTGCTGCATGGCGCTGCGGCCCTGCGGCAGGGACGATGCACTCCGGTCACCGGGATGGCGGGTACGTACGATCATGGAAAGAGTTTGCTTTCCTGGGATACCCCCGGGAGGCCCCGGGATGGCGGCATGGGCTGGATATGAGCAGGCTATCCATCATTCAGAGTCCCATGGCCATCAAAGCCCCACGGCGCACCGGCCTGGTCTCCCGGTGGGATTTCTGATGCGATGCATGCCAGCACATGGTTTTGAGCCAGAGGAACAAGACCAGCGCTATTATACCGCGTCTGGCGGGGTCTGGCAACTTGCGGAGCACCTTTCCACTTTTCACCCGGCTCTGCCTCACGAAGGCGGTTCTATGCTACAATATCCGTAAGATGTCCAGCGAATCTTTGTCAGCACCGCTGCCACAGGGAGCGGAGGTCATCAGCCACAGCCCGGACCACACCCTCTACCTCGGGCAATGCCTGGGCGCATTGCTTCAACCGGGGGACGTGCTGCTGCTGCTTGGTGATATCGGCGTGGGAAAAACCCACCTGGCGAAGGGCATTGTCCGGGGGACGGGGTCGCCCGACCTCGTGACCAGTCCCAGTTTTGTGCTGGTGAATGAGTATCGGGGGGGGGCGTCCTTGCAGGGGGAGCGGATGTATCACCTGGACCTGTACCGCATGGAAGACGCGGCAGAGGTGACAACAGTGGGGTTGGACGATATGCTGGACGGGGAGGGGGTGTGCCTCATTGAATGGGCGGAACGGGCAGCGGACTGGCTGCCCCCCGAGCACCTGGCCATCTCCCTGCGCCACCTCGATGAGACCAGCCGCGTGCTGCGCGTTGAGCCGCACGGAGAGCGCTACCACCGCCTGGTAGAGGCGTTCAGGCAGGCCGTGGGAGCAGGAGAGGAAGCAGGAGAGGAAGCAGAACAATGCTGATTGCCATTGACACCTCGACGTCCCAGACGGGGTTGGCCTGCTACGACCACGGCGGGTTGCTCGGGGAGTGGGCGTGGCAGTCGGGGCGAAACCACACCGCCCAGGTTCTACCGCAGCTTGCGATGCTCCTGCGCCACCTCGGACGGTCGCAGCGCGACCTTCAGGCCGTAGCGGTGGCGCTCGGGCCGGGCAGTTGGAGCGGTCTGCGGGTAGGAATGAGCCTGGCCAAAGGGCTGGCCTGGGCCGGGAACCTGGCGCTCGTAGGCGTCGGGACGCTCGATGTGCTGGCCTACCAGCACCACCATCATTGGCCGCTGGTGCGCGTCTACCCGATGATACGCCTGGGGCGGGGGAGGTTTGCGACCGCAGAGTTTGCGGCGGGGGAGAGGGGGGAGAGGTGGCAGCGGGTGAGCGAGGACCGCAATGTCACCCTGGCCGAGCTTGGTGCCCACGTGCAGGAACAAGAAGCAGCAGCGGGTCAGACGGGGGACCGGGTGCTCTTTTGTGGCGACATCGTGGGGGACGAGGAGGCCCGCGCCTCTCTGCGCCAGACCCTCAAGGAGCGGGCATCTTTTCCTGCTCCCACCGAGGCCATGCGCCGACCCGGGGTGCTGGCATACCTGGCGTGGCAGCGGTTTGTAGCTCACGATTGGGACGACCTGGCTCGCCTGGAGCCTCGCTACCTGGGGGAGCCGGTGCAGGCCCGCAGCGAGTGACCCGGATAAAGGTATGGAGGGGGACTTTCATGTCAGCGCTCAAACGGTTTGAACAGTTTATGGAGAATATGGTCGAGGGGTCGGTTGCCCGCATGTTTGGCAGCCCGGTGCAGCCGGCCGAGATTGCCAAGCGGTTGGAGCGGGCCATGGAGAGCCAGCAGAAAATCAGCGTGCGGCGGGTGATTGTGCCCAACATGTACCGCGTCTTCCTCAACCCGCGTGACTTTGCCGCCTTTGAGCCGATGCGGGGCGACCTGGAGCGCGAGATGGGGAACTATCTGAGCGAACTGGCGGCTGAACGCGAGTTTACCATGCTGGAACACCCCCACGTGGAACTGGCCGAAGACGCCAGCGTGCCACGCCGCACCATCCAGGTGGTGGCCGAGATTGCCCAACCCGGCAGCGACCCCGGTACCCAGGTGATGTCCGCGACCATCCAGATGGAGGCGCAGCAGCAGTCAAACAGCCGCGCCTTGCTGCTGCACGAAACGCCGAAGGGGGTTCACCCCATCCCGCTGGAGACGACCTTGCTGACGCTCGGGCGGGGGCTGAATAACGATATTGTGTTGGAAGATGCGCGGGTGTCGCGCCACCATGCGCAGCTTCGCTACAAGACGCGCCGCTTCTGGGTGACGGACCTGGGCAGCACCAACGGCACGTTTGTTAATGGCGAACCGGTCAGCGAAACGGCGCTGCGCAATGGGGATATTCTGTCGCTCGGGGGGTTGGAGTTGAAGTTTCGGGAAGGGTAAGCGCATGTTCGACCTTGCAGACCTCTCACTCGGGGTCATCATTCTTTTGCTGCGCGTGGCGGTGGTGGTGTTGCTCTATCTCTTTTTGTGGCAGGTGCTGCGAGTCGTCACGCACGATTTGCGGGGCAGCGCGGCCCCCGCTGCGGAGCAGGCCAGCCACTATGGACAGCTCATCGTGGTCAGCTCCGGCCAGACCGGGCTGCCCGTCGGGAAGACGTTTCTGCTCAACCCGGTCAATATCATCGGGCGCAGCCTGGAAAACGACATTGCTCTCAATGATACGTTTCTCTCCTCGCAGCATACCCGCCTCGAACTGCGCAATGGGGATTGGGTGGTAGAGGACATGAACAGTACCAATGGCACCTTTGTCAATGGCTTTGAAGTGCGAGACGCGACGACCATGCGCGATGGCGATGTCATCCGCCTGGGGCGCATCGAACTCAAGCTCGTGGAGCCACGGCAGGAGGGAGCCTGAGCGCTTTCTTGCTCTTGATGCCAGCTCTAGCCCAACTCTAGCCCATCCGCGTGTTCTATTAACCGCTTTAATCGCTGCACAAAGCGTGCCGCCGGCGCACCATCCACTATCGCGTGGTCGATGCTGACCGTGATGCTCAAATAGTCGCGGATGGCTATCTGGTTTCGCACCACCCCTGGCTTCTTACTGGTGCCGCCAAGGGTCAGGGTTACGGTATAGTTGGGGAGACCAATCCCCCACCCACTGCCGACCCCAAACATCCCCACCGCCGTGACCATCGCCGTCCCCACGGTGCGCTTGATGCGATGCGGGTCGCGAAAGATGACCCAATAGACCAGATGGCGCACCAATGCGGGCAACCGTACGAACCACATTCCGCCGCGCCATTGGCGCAGGCTCGGACTGCGTTCAGGATGCTCCCGCACGGTCCGTATTTCGCGGTCAATATCCTGAGCCGTGCGGCAGTTGACCGCTCGGATGATATGCGCCAGCGGAAAGCTTCGCCCTTCGAGCTGCGTCTCGATAATCGTCGTAATATCCACCTCATCGAAGAGCACCAGTTGATTGCGCCAGTTGCGATAGGCATGCAGGGTCTTGTCCGCCTCTATCGCTTTGCCCAGACATGCAATCACAAAGGCTGTCAACGAAAGCGCCGCGCCCGTGCCCGACCGATAGGACCGAATGGCCTGACGGGTGTGGGTGATATCAAGGTCCAGCAGCCCATGCATGATGTGCTTGCGCTGTCCCAGAATCATCGAGTCGATTACGAGTTTACGCGAATGGGGAAATGGCACCACACGGTAGCTATCGGTGTGTTTGCTCATTGTTTCTCCTTGAGCTGTAGTATCGCTGTAGTATCACCGGTATCTCTGCAAGAATGGGGCCGGAGCCGGGTGGGTATAACCATGGGGGAAACGCTGGTTCACGTGCGCTCACCCCATCACCCCATCACCCAGACCACCAGGGTCCCCACCGCGACCAGCACGACCACCAATCCGACCAGGGTGAGGATAAGACGCTCATAGTTCAGCATATTCCACCGCCCGACCATCTCGTTCTTAAACCCCACGAAGTAGAGACGGTGCGGGTTGCCCGTCTCGCTCAAGCGATAGTCCACCTCCGTCATGGGGACGCCGTGAATGGTCAACTCGGCGGCAATGACGCGGGTATCCTCATCCTCCACCGCGGCAATGGCCTTTCGCAGCAGGTTGGCCAGGGGAGCCACGCTGTGCCAGCGCCCTTCATAGGGGTTGATACTGCCCTGATAGACCGGCTCAAACTGACGTTGGAGCAACGGTTTCATCGGCAAGCCTTCAATATCATCGGTATTCGTGCCTGATACGACGTGCCGCGCAAAGGAGAAGAAGAGTTCTTCCACCAGGCTCCCCTTCTCTTCGCAGACCGGGCAGGGCAGGTAGCGGTAGCCGTGGCAGGTGGGGCAGACTTCCGGCAGCTTTTCGGTGCTGACGCGGTTGTCGGGGTTGCGGACCTTGCGCGAACGCTCGACGGTGCCTTTGCCCTGACAGGTCGCACAGACCACCGTGGACCTTCCCTGACACTCGTCGCACGGCACCACCCGTTTTGAATTGGGCCACACCAGATCTTGCGGCTTCACCTCGCTGAAGCGGGGAGCCTCCGGGGTGGGTATGTCCCAGAGTTCGGGCATGGGCAGGATGGGGTTGCGTTCGTCCTCCTGGATGGCGCGGCGCTGCGGCGAAAGCGTGATGCGCGTCTCGTAGAGCGTGCGCAGTTCGTAGAAATAGATGTTGTAGCTGACAATCTGTTCAAGCTGCACGACGTGCCCGAGCGAGGGCCGCCGAAAGTGCCCCTTGCGGCTCCAGCGGTTTAGCAGGCGGCGTATGGCGTCGGCGCGGTGGAGCGTGTCGGCGCGGGAGCGGCTCCGGCCCATAAAGTTCTGGTCGAGCAAATCGCCAAAGACCGTCTCCAGCGGGTTTTCCAGCCACTCGGCGGCAGGTTCCCACCGCGATTCTTCCATATCGTCGTTGGAGCGCTGCACATGGTCGTGCAGGACTCGGCGGAGCGCCGCCACCGCCTCTCCCGCTGTGGCAAAGCGGGCCGCCGGGTCAATGTCAAGCGTGCCCTGGAGCACCGCATCGGCGGGAGCGAGCGAAGGGTCAACCGCAGAGAGGGAGGGGATTTCCAGACCCGGCGCGGGGGGGATGGTGCCGCTGAAGGCGTGGAAGAGCAGCGCCCCCAGGCCATAGACATCCAGCGCGGGCGACGCCTCGCTCTGGTCAAGACGCTGTTCTGGAGCCGAGTAGGGTGTGAGATAATCCGCTTCGTCAATGCTGCTCAGGTCGGGGGTGTCGGGGCTGGCAGCCAGGCTCAGGTTGGTCAGGTAGGCCACCCCTTCGGGGGTCAGCAGCACGTTCGAGGGCTGGACATCCCGATGAAATACCCCGTGGGTGTGCAGATAGTCGAGCACCCCGGCCAGCTGCGTGGCCACCCGCAGCGTCAACACCGGCTCAAGCGGGCCACCCTCCAGCACCGCGCTCAGAAGATGGCACTCCATCATCGGAGTCACCATGTAATACCCATATCCATCGTCGTAGCCAGCGTCAATGACGGGCAGCAGGTTGGGGTGGGTGAAGTGGGCGGCGAGCCGGGCCGCCAGTTGAAACCGGCTGACGGATACCCAGTCAGTGCGGCGGAGGATGTGAAGCTGCACGGGCCGGTCCAGGGTCAGGTGGGAGGCCGTATAGATGGTTGCTAGCTCGTCTTGCCGTAGTTGCTCGTGCAGCCGGTAGCCGCGCAGTTCCCCTTCCCCCCCCCTGGCAGCCTGAAGCGGGGTGGATCCCCGTTCGTTTATTCTTTGCGTCGACACAACAGTCCTTTCATCCCTTCCGTCTCTTCTCGCCCTTCCACTTCTTCCCCCCCTTCCAGCCGTCTCACCCCGTGCAGGGCCGCGTGTCAACCGGGCCGCCGAAGGTAATGCGCTCCTGGTTGCGGAGCGAACCAGCGCAGAAATGCTGGTCTCCCCCGAGCCGGGTCAGGGCTTCTTCGAAATAGGTCTGGACCTCGGGGGCAAAGTAGTCAATCGGGTTGATGGCGTAGCCCGGGTTGACCGGTGGCTGGTGGGGGTCGGCGTTGGGCAGCAGGTGGGGAGGGACGGGGCGTATTTCGAAGTGCAGGTGCGGCCCTCCGTAGCTCCCCGACAGACCGACGACATCGCCCGGGCGCACCGCCTGCCCTTTCTGTACGACCACCCCGCTGGCGTGACCGTAGAGCGCGTAGACGCTGCCATAGCGCACGATGACGATCATAGGGGGAGACCCGCCAAACGGACAATCGCGGTTGGACTTCCCCGCGCACACGACCACCCCGGGACCGATGGCCAGAAGAGGCGTGCCCTCCGGCACCGCAAAGTCCATGCCCGGGTGGTGCCCCTGACATGCGCGATAGTAGGCGCGACCAGGCCCGGCCGCAAACTTCGTATAGCCGTAGAATTGAGAAATGCGCGGCTTCCCTGCGATGGGCAGCATCGTGAAGGTGGGGCGACGGTCGCTCAGGCCATCATCTGGCGTGCCTGGCGTGCCTGGCGTGCGGGGGGGTGGCTCCGGCGCGGGACCGGGACCAGGACCGGGAGCGTCTGGCGCTGGCTCCCCGATGGGAGCCGTGGAGCCGAGCAGGTCACTCAGCAGGAGCGGTTCGCTCGCTGCCGTACCCGCCTGCCCATAGAGCGTGTCAAGGGCGAACACCTGGATGGTGAAGCCCGTCCCTTCCAGGTCGACCGGATAGACCGCGGAGAGCGGGGTGCCGAGCTTCTTGCGGACCGCCAGATGGTGGAAGGGGGAGTCCGGCTGGTAGGGAGCGCCAGACACGCGGTACGTTTCTTCCCACAGTGCCGCGTGCAGGGGGGCCGACCCCGCGCTTGCGGGGGTCTCGCTCAACCGCCGCACATCCAACCAGTGGGGCACCGGGCTGTAGAGGGTATCGCAGGCAAAAACTTGCAGGGCATATGCCTGCCCCTCCACGGTGATACGGTGGCTCTCGCTCAGAGCGGGGCCGAGCCGGTGTTCCAGGGCAAAGCGGTGAAATGCCCAGTCGGGGTGCAGTTCGGTGCCCACCATGCGGTAGGTTGCCTCCAGGAGCGTGCGCCCCAGGCCATGGTCTGGCATTTTGCCATTCAGCAGCGTCATCATGCTCTGCACCTCGCTCCAGCGGGGTATCTCGTTCAACATCGTGTCGCGGGCAAACGGTTGATAGCCGTAGTGCTTGCCCTCGCTTTCGACCCGCTGCGAGGTGCTGGCGGTGGGGGCAAGGGGGGCCCCCAGACCGTGCCTGATGGCGTAGGTATGGAATGCCCAGTCTTTGCGGTAGCCTTCTTCTCCCCGCTGGCGAAACGTTTCATTCTGGAGCAGGTGCCAGAGGGCTTCCGCGTCGTGCCTATCCTGACCAGGGGCAAACGAAACGCCCCCTCCTACGAGCGGCAGAAAGAGCGTCCGCGCGGGAGGGGGGGGGACCTCCTGTTCGGCCAGATGGCTGTCGGCTGTCACGGGTTGGTGGGTATCGTCTCCGATGCGGGGACCAAGCACCCGGTCGGGTGGCGGGAGGGTGTGGTCTCCGCCGGGGCTGAAGAAGCGGCGGAGGACCCGCACCAGAAAGATTGCCAGACCAATCAGCACCAGCAGAACGCCCGAGAGAAGCCTGCTCTTCTTCATGTTCATGTCATTCTGGCTCCTTTTTTCTGATACGTTCAAGGTTCCAGTTCGGTCAGAATAGCTGCAATTTGCACCTTGAGCGGGGGAATATGGTCTTTGATAACGTTCCAGACCAGAGGCAAAACAATATCTTCATAGCCGTGAACCAGGCGGTTGCGGGTATCAATGATGGTACGCCAGGGCACCTCCGGGTAGTGCTCACGAATGCTGGTGGGTATCTTGTTTGCTGCCTCTCCGATAATGATAATGGCATAGAGAACCGCATGTTGTGTCTGGCGGGTTTCCTCAAATTGTTCATAACTCATACCAGAAATAAACTGTTCTGCATCGGTTGCATACTTCAGCATATCGTGCAGATAGTCTCTATAGTCGCGTTTCTTGCTCATAGCCATACCACCTCGTCAAGAATGTACGACCCGATAACGGGTTTCAGCCCATCGCACAGTACCAGATCCACCTTCACGCCGAGCATATCGCTCAGAGTATGCTCCATACTGACAATGGAAAACAAACTGAGCTGCGAAAGGTCGTCAAACTCCACCAGCACATCCAGATCACTCTCCGTGGTCTGCTCATTGCGGATGTAAGAACCAAACACCCCCAACGATTTGATGTGATAGTACCGCGCCAGATCGGGCAGGTGGCGGCGCAACGTGGCAATGTGCCCGGCAACGGGCCAGGTTTCTGGAACAGCCTCAATGCTCATTCCGTCCCACCGTGCTCATTCCGTCCCACCGTCTGTGGCCCCGGGGTCAAAGGCGTCGTGGATGACCCGTACGGCCTGGTCAGCATCCTTGCCATCTACCACCAGCGAGATGTTGTATTCGGTGCTGCCCTGGGCAATGGCAATGATGTTGACCCCTGCGCGGCCAAGTGCGCCGAACGCCCGTCCCGCAATCCCCGGCGTGCCCCGCATCCCCGACCCGACCACGGCCACTATCGCCGCAGGTCCCTGCACCCCCACGTGCTCCACATCGTGGTGCGAGAGGTCGAGCGCCAGTTCGCGCCGCAGTTCACTCACCGCCGCGTCCGCGTGGCGCTGCATCACCACCAGACAGATGCTCTGTTCGCTGCTGGCCTGCGAAATGAGCAGCGTGTTCACCCCGGCGCGGGCCACTGCGCCAAAGATACGTGCGGCAATCCCCGTCAGGCCAAGCATCCCCGGCCCGCCCACGGTTATCACGCTGACCTCCTTGATGGCGGTGACGGCCTTCACCGGCCCGGAAATGGCGTCGGCGCTGATGGTGGTGCCGGGGTGCTCCGGGCGAAAGGTGTTCAGGATGCGGATAGGAATGTCCCGCTGAATCAGGGGGTACACCGTGCGGGGGTGCAGCACGTTGGCTCCATAATAGGCCATCTCCGTCATCTCCGTGTAGGAGAGCGACGGGAGGGTGCGGGCATCGGGCACGACGCGAGGGTCGGCGGTCATGACCCCGTCCACCTCTTTCCAGAACCACACCTCGTCGGCGTCGAGCACAGCGCCCAGGATGGCACAGGTGTAGTCACTTCCCCCCCGCCCGAGCGTGGTGGGCACGCCGGAGCGGGTTGCGCCGATGAAGCCCGTCACCACGGGCACATGGCCCTGCTCCATCATTGGCACCAGACGTTTCTGGCTCTGGGGGCGGGTCTCGTCCATCAGCGGCGAGGCATTGCCATAGCAGTCGTCGGTCACAATCAGGTCGGTGGCATCGATGGCTTCCGCCGTCAGAGCTTCGCTGCGCATGCAGGCGGCGATGAGGCGGGCATTGCAGCGTTCGCCCTGACCGCTAATGAGGTCCAGACCGCGCGGGGTTAGCTCCCCAAGCACGGCGATGCTGCGCAGCAGTTCGCTGATGTATTCGAAGCGGGCGCGAAGCTCTGGCTCAAGGGACTGGCATTCGGCGGGGGTTGCCAGGGTGCGGG
>DAOTUF010000111.1:0-12799 GCA_034437495.1 Chloroflexaceae bacterium
GCCAGCGCGGTGATATCTCCCTCCCGCAGCACGGTGGTGGCTTCTTGAAAAAACTGCTGCTGCTGATAGAGCAGGGCCGCCGAGGTGACGGCCTGGGCCGCGGCATAGCTGAGGCCCCCCACCACCAGCGCCGCCAGCAGGCTGAGGGCGAGATGTTTCGACCAGGCAGCCAACTCCCTCACCGCTCCCCACCCTCCGTATGCTCCGTATGCTCCGTATGCTCCGTATCCTTTGCTGTTCCTCCCCCGAGCCGCTGACGGGCCCGCTGCTTTGCCCGGGCCAGCCGTTGCAGGGTCGGGTCCGGAGGGTGGGGGGACGCGGCTGGTTTGGTCCTGGCAGAGCAAGCAGGTTTGGTCTGCCCAGGCTGCATCTGTGACCGAACCCGGCCCGGGTCCCTCCGGCTCCAGCGCCCGAACAGACGCCGGGCACCGATATCGAGGGGGAGCAGCAGCAGCGCCAGCACCAGCAGCGGCAGACCAATCTCCTGGGCGCGAACGACCGGGGCAAGGTTGTGGTCGTGGGCGAAGCTCTCTTCGGGCGAAACCAGCGCGGTTCCCCCTGTCAGGCGCATCAGTTCAGCGAGCAGGGCCGGGTTGGACGGTTCCTGACCATACTCCGACGAATAGGGGATGACCAGCCCGGCCATCTCCTGCACGACGGGATCCCCGTCGCTCTGCCCGATAAACTGGACGAGGTAGGTGCCGGGGAGGGGGTTGGGGATGGTGGCCTGGTAGCTCCCCGGTGCCACCTGCGTCAGGGCAATGGGGAGGTCTTGCAGGGTTCCCCCTTCGTCTGCGGTCGCGGTGGCGCTGCTGCCCACCAGCCGGGCCGTCAGTTGCACTGGCTCCTGCCTTCTGCCAACCCCCTCCTGGAGCGCTGCCACGATGATGGTCTGGTTCCCCTCTACCCGGAGGTCCGTCGCCAACCCGCTGCCAGAGTGCGTGGGGAGCACGCGGGCCACCAGCTGCGCGACAAACTGCGGAAACTGCTCCCACGCCACCCACTCGCTGGCCCACTTCCCCTTCATATCGCTGGTCCAGGCCAGCGTGCGCCCCAGGCCATACTGCCACTCCGCCAGGAGCGGTAAGTGCTCGTCGGACACCAGCACCGGGCGGGCGGTTTCCTTCAAGGTCGTGCCATTGTGCCCGTAGACCACGGGCAACCCCTCCAGTCCGTGCAGCACGGTGCTGTCGGTCGCCACCGCCGGCAGAAAGGGCCGCTCGATGATGTAGTTCCCCGCGGCAATAATCGTTTCCTGCATGAAGATTTGCGGTACCCGGCTCATATCGTCAACCGGGTAGTAGCGCCCTCCGCCGGTGTGGGCCAGCTGTTCCAGGTAGTCCGCCGACCCGCCCCCCGCGGCAATCACCGACAGCGTGACCCCCTGGTCAGCAAGGTGCTGCGCCTTGTCCAGGTTGTCTCCGCCCTCGCCCCACCCGTCGGTCAGCAGCACGATATGCTTGAGGCGAGCATCCAGCGTTGCAAGCATCTGCTCGGCCTCCACCAATCCGGCCCGCACGTTCGTGTTGCCGCGCGGCTCGATGTAGGCGATGGCATCGGCTACGTTGGACGGTTGGGGGGCCGTCGTGGGGGGAAACACCTGGTAGGCCGCACGGTCGAAGGCCACAATGCCAAGCGTATCCTGCGAACCCACCAGCGCAGAAGCCTGAATGACGGCTTCTCTGGCAATATCCACCTTGCGGTCGCCCGAGGGCGTGGTGACTCCCGTGGTTCCGTCCGGCCCGCTGCAATGACAGGCGTCCATGCTCCCGGACTTGTCCACGACGAAGATGATGGCCAGGTTGGGGCGTTCTTCGCGGTCGCGCACGTCCATATAGACCGGCAGCGCCTCCTCGATGGGCGTATGTCCGTAGCCTCCGGTGCCGTAGCTCTGCAAGCCACCCACCATGATCAACCCCTTGCCCAGGTCGCGCACATAGGCAGGCAGCGCGGTCATCGCCTCGGGCGGGAGGACGCGGGCCGCCACGTTCACCAGCACCACCGCTTCGTAGCGGCTCAGGTCGGCCAGGTTGGTGGGGAGCGCAGCGGGAGCTATCGTCTCGGCAGCGATGCTGGCAGCCTGGAGTGCGTCGTGCAGGTTGCGAGCGTCGCCCGGTGTGCCCTCGACCAGCAGCAGGCGGGGTTCCCCCCGCACGTTGACCAGCGCGGCAGCCTCGTTGTTCTGGACGCGCCCATCCTGCGATGGCGCAATGACTGCGCGGTAGCGGCGGAACCCCGGCTCGCCCACCTGCGCCGTGAACGAAAAGCGGTTGCTGCCGGGGGAGAGCATCACTACCTGGTCGGTGATAGCTTCCTGGTCGGCAAACAGCGAGAGGCGGGCGCTCTGCTCGACCGTGCTTTCAACCGTGACTACCAGGTCCACGGTCTGGTTTTCGTGGGCGTGGGCCGGCGCATCCAGGTGCGTGACCATCGCCTCCTCGTTGGCAACCCTATCCGAAAGGTCTACCACGTCTATCGGGATGCTGCGGGCTGACGCGACCTGCACCGCGGTGAGGGACTGACCGGCGTTCTCTCCCCCGTCGCTGAGCAGCACCAGCCGTTTTTGTGTGTCGGTGGGGAGGAGCGCCAGCCCGAGCCGCAGCGCCTCTTCTATGTCGGTGTGGGCCGCTACGGGCACGGACGAGAGGCTGCCCAGGGGGGAAAACTGGCCAGGAGCCCGCTCAACCAGGGCATTTTCGCCAAACATGACTATCCCCGCCTGGTCGCTGTCGGGCATGGTTTCAAGGGCGTGCTGCACGAAGGTTTCGGCCCGTCCCCGCGCCGAAGGGGTCATCGAATCGCTTCCATCGATGAGAAAAACGGTCGTCAGGGCATCGACCGGGAAGACTAGCTGCGTCCCCGCCAGGCTCAGCACCAGGAGCGTGAACAGCAGGGTCCGGATGGCCAGGATGCTCCAGAAGCGCCACGGTGACGGGCGGCGCGGCGCGAGCAGGGCAGCCGCCCAGAGCACCACTGCCAGCGCCAGCAGCCAGAGCACTTCAGGATAGATAAATGAGCCGTGAAGCATCAGGATGGAGATACTCCTTATTCAGTCGCCCTATACTGCTTCCTGCTGGTGCCGTCCCACCTGGGGTCCCGCCACGGGCTGCGCCGGGGTTTTCAGGTCTACCAGGATGCGGCGAAGCCAGATCAGGGCGATATTGCCAGCAATGACATGGGCAAAGACTGCCGCCCCGAAGATACCGCTGAGGCCAAACACCGCCGCCCCGAGATAGGCTAGCGGAATGTGCAGCAGGAGCGTCTGCGTGACCGTCAGAGCCGCGGCGTGTAAGGGTCGGTGCAGCACGTTCAGCACGCCGTTGGAGAGATGGATGACCCCCTGGAACCCGTACCCGGACGGGACAATCCAGAAATAGAGCACCATCGTGGCTATGACCTCGGGGTTGTCGTTGAAAAGCGCGGCGATAGGTCGGCCCGCCACCACCAGCACCAGAAAGACGACCACCCCCCACCCGAGGGAGAAGAGCTGGGCCAGGGCCACCGCCTTGTGGACACGCTCCTTGCCTCCGGCTCCCCAGTTCTGCCCGACGAAGGGACCGAGCGCCGATGAGAGCGCCATCACCACCACCAGCGCAAACATATCAATCCGCGAAGCGGCCCCGAACGCCGCCACCGCCACCGGCCCGTAGGACGAAACCAGCCGCGTGATGACCCCGATGGTCAGGGGGATGATCATCGTGGCCCCGGCGGTTGGCAGCCCGATGTACAGGATATCCTTCCACGAATGGAGCACCTCGCGGAGGTCTGGCGGTTTCACGGTAATCATGCGCTCGCGCCAGTAGAGCACCCACAGCGCCACCACAAACGTCGTGGCGCGGGCCAGGAGGGTGGTCAGGGCGGCCCCCGCAATCTCCAGCCGCGGGAAGGGGCCAATCCCGAAGATGAAGAGGGGGTCCAGCACGAGGTTGATGGTCACGGCGACCAGCATAATGTAGCTCGGGGTCTTCGTGTCGCCGGTGGCGCGGATGGCGTTGTTGCCGACCATCGGCACAATCATAAACACGGCCCCTGGAAACCAGATGGTCATATACTGCTTGACCATCGGCAGGATATCGGGGGTGGCCCCCAGGAGCCGAAAGACGGGGTCCATTGTCAGCAGACCGAGGGAGACGAGCATCAGCGACAGCAGCACCGACAGCACCAGGCTATCGGTGGTGAGGCGCTGCACTCTGGTATGGTTCCCCTCGCCAATGGCCCGCGAGATAACGGCGGCGGTGCCAACCCCAAGCCCCATGGCCAGGCTGCTGACGACCAGCACCACGGGGAAGGTGAAGCTCAGCGCGGCCAGTTCGTGGGTGCCGAGCTGTCCGACAAAAAACGTATCAATGATGTTGAAGATAACCATGCCGATAACGCCAAAGAGCATCGGAATGGTCATCCTGACCAGCGTGTGCCCGATGGCTCCTTCGGTCAGTCGGGCTTTCTGTGCCTTTTGATACATACGGATATCTGATTTCTCCAGGTTGGGTTGGGCCCGCCAGGCCTTGCGTGGCCGATACTTCAGGCCGAACGCCGGGCGGGGCTTGCGCAGGTCTCTACCTCCCGGGGACAGGTGCAGCGGGCTGATTCCGGTGTTTTGTCCTTTTTTATAGTACCATAAGAATACCAGGGACGAAGATGGGTCGCCTGCCCTGGTAGAAAATCCCGATTTCTGCGCAAAATCTCCTTAAAATCTCCTTAGCCAGACCCTTCCATAAGCGCGTCGGAATGGCGTAAGATAGAAGGGAACGTACGCGGTCAATAACGCATAACGGAGGCGACGGTACCGGTTCCCCCCCGACCACCGGGAGCATCTGGACCATTTGGGTCGGACCATAGCAGGGTGTATGATGCTTCAGTATCAAGGACCGGACCGGAAAGGGGGAACAGAGGTACCCTGGTTCTTATCCCACCGGTTTCGCAGAGGGAGGGGGTTTTTGTCTCTGCGAGCCGCGTCAACGGACCAATCAGGGAGGAATGAGGGCGAGGCGTTTCTTCGCTGGAAACACCGCGTGGATTGGACCATATGCAATGCATTGGACCACTGGCAGGCACCAATGGCCAGGGTCCGGAGGAGGTGGAAGATACCGGGGCACCGAAGAAAGGATGGGAATGGTAGATTGAAATAATTAAGGATCGACCGGGTGAGAGGCGATATGACAAGCTCTGAAGCACCGCACGATGAAGTTCAGGTATTGCAGCAGCGCGTAGCCAAAAGCGAAGAGCGCTACCGATTGCTGACCGAACACGCCCATGATATCATCTTCCGCTACCGGCTGGGGCCTTCGCCGGGCTACGAATACATCAACCCGGCTGTGACCACGCTCCTGGGCTACCCGCCGGAAGCGTTCTATGCCGACCCCTACTTTGCGCTGCGCATTGCCCACTCTGACTACCACTCCCTGCTGTGCGATGTAGCGCTCGCGCCGAACTCGCGCCAGGAACCGACCCTCATTTGCTATACCCACCAGAGTGGCCACGAGGTGTGGTTGGAACTGCGTCAGTGGGTGGTGGTAGATGAGGAGGGTACCCCCGTGGCCATCGAAGGCATCTCGCGGGATATGACCGGCCACGTTCACACCACCAGAGCCTTGCAGCGGTCATACTACGAGATGGAGCAGCGGGTTCGCAACCACACGCAAGAACTGTTCCGGACCATCAAAGAATCAATGCTTGAGGCCGAGAGGCGCAGAGAGATGGAAGAAACGCTGCAACTGGCGCAGTTTGCCCTGGACCGTTCAGCCGATGGGGTCGCCTGGTACGACCGGGACGGCTATCACTACTATGTAAATGACGCCATGGGCCGACTGAGCGGCTTCTCGCGCCAGCAGTTGATGGCGATGACCGTGTGGGACCTGGACCCGTACCTGACGGAGGACCAATGGTATGCCCACTTAGACACGCTCAGTGAACACGGCTCCATAACCTATGAGACGGAGCACCCCCGCAAGGATGGACCCTCCTGCCCGGTCGAAGTCACTGCGACCCGCGTTACCCTGCGCAGACAGGACTACCTGTGCCGGTTCATTCGGGATATCACCGAGCGAAACCAGGCCAGAGCAGAGCTTGAGCGGCGCGTGGACGAACGAACGATGTTGCTCCAGCAGGCGACGGCCCGCGCGGTGCAGGAATTGACCCGGCGGGAGCAGGCCGAACGGGCACTTCAGCAAGCCCACAACGAACTGGAACGGCGCGTCGAAGCTCGCACCGCCGAACTTGCCCGCGCCAATCAGTCATTGCAGGAGGAAATTGCCGAACACCGGCGGGTTCAGCAAGCGCTGCGCGAAAGCGAGGAACGGTTTCGCCTGGTGACGCTCTCGACAAGAGAGGCTATCTACGACTGGGATATCCAGACCAACCAGGTCTGGTGGAACGATGCCTACCAGCAGTTGTTTGAAACGGACACCGCAGCCAACCCCTTTGAGGGGGGGTGGTGGCTCAGCCGGCTGCACCCCCGCGAGCACGAGGCAGTGCTGGTGAGCTTTCAGGCGGCCCTGGCAAGCCAGGAACAGACGTGGACCGACGCCTACCGCTTTCGCCGTTCCGACGGGACCTATGCCATTCTGGATGTTCGCTCTTACCTCGTGCGCGACGAAGCGGGGAACGCCATCCGGGAGATTGGTTCTGTCACCGATGTGACCGATCGCCAGTGGGCCGAAGCCCGTCAGTCAACCCAACTGGCCGTCACCCGCATTCTGGCCGAATCTGCTACCATTGACGAAGCCATTCCCCATCTGCTGCGGGTCATCTGTCAGGGGCTTGACTGGCAGGTGGGCGAACTGTGGCAGCCCGACCCCTCCCCCGAGACCCTGCATTGTACCCACTTCTGGTGTATCCCGGGGATAGAAACCTGCTCCTTCGTCCAGATGCTCCCGACGCTGACCTTTGCGCCGGGCGAGGGGTTGCCCGGGCGGGTCTGGGGCGAGGGGGAGGCCGTCTGGATTAGCGAAATCTCCACCAACCCCTTTCTGCTGCGCTCGGCGGAAGCCGTGCAGGTCGGGTTGCAAGAATCGCTGGCCTTCACCGTTGGCAGCGGCCCGGAGTTGAAGGGAGTGCTGTGCTTCTTCAGCTACGACCGCCACCCGCAAAGTACGGCGCTTTCCGAGATGATGGCCGACATCGGCACCCAGGTTTGCCAGTTTCTCGGGCGCAAGTGGGCCGAGGCGACACTGGCCGAGGAGCGGGCATTGCTGGCACAGCGTGTGGCCGAACGCACGACCGATTTGAGCATTGCCAACGCTGAGTTGGCCCGGGCGGTGCGCACCAAAGATGAGTTTCTGGCCAACATGAGCCACGAACTCCGCACGCCTCTGAACGCCATTCTGGGGTTGACCGAATCGTTGCAGGAAGAAGTCTACGGGCCGCTCGCAGAACAACCCCTCAAGGTGCTGCGAACGATTGAGGGGAGTGGTCGGCACCTGCTCGACCTGATTAACGATATTCTCGACCTGTCCAAGATAGAGGCGGGCAAGATGGACCTCCAGATTGGCCCGGTCTCCATTGAACCCCTGTGTCAGTCCTGTTTGCAGTTTGTCAATCAGCAGGCCAATCGCAAGCACATCCGGGTGACGTTTGACCGGGATGCTTCCCTGAACGAGCTTCAGGCCGATGAACGCCGCCTGAAGCAAATCCTGCTCAACCTTTTGAGTAATGCGGTCAAGTTTACCTCCGACCATGGGCAGGTGGGGTTGGAAGTCACGTCCCAACGGGAAGCAGGAGAAGAGGGGGTTGTTTCCTTCGCCATCTGGGACACGGGCGTCGGGATAGCCCCTGAGCATCTGGGCCACCTGTTCAAGCCGTTCGTCCAGATAGACAGCGGCCTGTCCCGCCTCCACGAAGGGACGGGGTTGGGGTTGGCGCTGGTGTCCCGCCTGACCGAACTGCACGGCGGGAGCGTCACCGTGCAGAGCCAGCCCGGTGCGGGGAGCCGCTTCACCGTCTTGCTGCCGCTCTGCCGGGCAGAGAAGCCCGCTGCCCGCGCACTGGTCGAGCAAACCGGTGCCCCTGCTGTTTCTGTGCCCCCGGTCCACCTCCCTCACCCTCCTGCCCGCATCTTGCTGGCCGAGGACAACGAATCAACCCTCTCCCTCTTTACCGACTATCTCTCGGTCAAAGGGTACCAGGTGGTAGCGGCTCGCAATGGAGCCGAAGCGATTGAGCAAGCCCTCCGCGAGCGCCCGGATATCGTGCTGATGGATATTCAGATGCCCGGTATGGACGGCCTGGAGGCGATACGCTCGATGCGGGCCAATGATGACCTGGCCATGCTCCCCATTGTGGCGCTGACGGCTCTGGCGATGCCGGGCGACCGCGAGCGGTGCCTGGAGGCGGGAGCGCACGACTACCTGAGCAAACCGGTCAGCCTGAAGACCCTGATACGGGCCATTGAAGCCCACCTCCACCTGGATGCGAACCACGTGCAGGTGAACGTGAACCACCGGGGGGGGTGAGGTGACGGAATTGCCTTGCAGCGAATCACAGAGCCATCCGCCTATCCTGCCATACTGCCATACTGCCATACCATAAGGAGAACCCCCGATGCAGACCACAAGCACCGTTCTGATTGTTGATGATGAACCGGTCGGACGCCAAACCATGGAAGCGCTCCTGGTTGGTCGCGGCTACCACCTCGTGTTTGCAAGCAACGGCTCGGAAGCCCTGGCGCAGGCCATCCACCACGCCCCCGACCTCATCTTGCTCGATGTGATGATGCCGGGCATGGACGGGTTCGAGGTGTGTCGCAGGCTGCGGTCCGACCCGCTCCTGGCCGAAGTCCCCATCGTGATGGTCACAGCGCTGGACGACCAGGACTCGCGGCTTCAGGGCATCGAGGCCGGAGCCGACGACTTCATCTCCAAGCCCTTCCACCGCGCCGAACTGCGGGCGCGGGTCCAGACCATCACGCGGCTTAACCGCTACCGCCGCTTGCTGGCAGAACGTGCCCGCTTCGAGTGGGTAGTAGAGCAGGCCGAAAGCGGCTTCGTGATTGTAGATAAGCATGACCATATCCAGTATGCCAATCATCAGGCCCGTCTCTACCTGAACCTGCCCACCTCGTGGTTCGAAGCTCCCTCCGACGAACCCTTTCTCGCGCTGGCCTGCAAACACTATCACTGCGAACCCCACGAAGCCTGGGAGCCGTGGACGGAAGTTCCCCCGCACGGCTCCCCCCAGAACGGGCCATCTGACGGGTCGCTTCAGACGGTGCGGTACCTGGTCAAGCCCGAAACCCCCACCTCCCACGCCACCTGGCTCCAGGTGGACCGTTTCGACCTGCCCGACGGGTCGGGGGACGGGTCGCTGGTGCGCCTGCGCGATGTCACCCCCCAGATGACCCGTCAGCGTCAGGTCTGGTCCTTTCACTCGATGATATCGCACAAGTTGGCCACTCCTATGTCCGGGCTAATCAGCAGTCTCTACCTTCTGACGAGCGGCGAACTCGCAGACCAGCTTCCCGAGGAGGCCAGAGAGTATGCCAGCATCGCCACCCAGAGTGCGCAGCGCCTCCAGCGAGACATCCAGGCGATACGGAACTACCTGAAGATGTCGGACCTGGCCTGTGCCGGCGGGGACTACCCCCTGGCGCATATCCCGACCCTCATCGACCAGATCAGCCGCGAAACGGGACTGGAGACCGTGCGCCTCTCCGGGCACGAATCGCTGGAGACCGTTTGGATAACGCTTTCTCAGCACGCGGTTGAACTGATCTTTCGGCAGATGCTCGAAAACGCCCGCAAGTTTCACCCCACCCACACCCCCACGGTCGATATTCTCTTCTCACCTTCCAATGGGAACGGTGTTCGGATACGGGTCCGCGACGATGGAACGTCCCTCTCGCCGGAGCAGCTTGCGCACGCCTGGGTGCCCTACTATCAAGCCGAAAAGGACTTCAGCGGGGAAGTGCCTGGGATGGGGCTTGGTCTGGCGATGGTCGCGGCGCTGGTCTGGAGCGTTGGCGGGTGCTACCACCTGGCGAACCGCGAGCCGGGGCCGGGGGTCGAGATTGACCTGACGCTCCCGTCGAAACCGGCCATGCAAACCTGTCCCTGACGTCGTATAATAGGACCCGGAACGAGCGGTCTATTCCTGTCCTGAACTATCTGCCTACGCCACAAAGGGGGCATTCTTTGTATGCTGACCAAACTGACGAGCCTCCGAACCCGTCTCTTTACCCTGGTGCTGCTGGCTATCGTTCCCTCGCTGGTGCTGGTGCTCATCACGGGGGTTGAGCAGGACCGTCTGTCTGCCGACCGGGTGCAGAACGAAGCCCTGCGCCTGGCACGGTTGGCTGCTGCCGAACAGGAAACCCAGGTCCAAAAGGCTCGCCAGTTGCTCGTATCTCTCGCCCAGATACCGGCCATCCAGGACCACGAGGTGGAGACGTGCAACCGCATCATGGCCGACCTCCACCCCCGCTTTCCGGAGTACACGGGCATTTCGGCCATCCGACCGGATGGAACCGCTTTCTGCCACAGTATCCCGACCGCCGGAGTGGTCAATATTGGAGACCGCGACTATTTTCAAGAGGTGCTGGAAACCCGCGATTTTACCGTGAGTGATTACCTGATCGGGCGCACGACGGGCAAGGCCGTGATTATCTTTGCCTACCCCAGTCTGGACGAAGCCGGGGAGGTGCAGATGGTGGTCATTTCCGCGCTTGACCTGGCCTGGTTCGAACGCCTGGCCGAGGATGTTCGGCTGCCGACCGGCTCTACCTTCACCGTCTTTGAGATGCACGACCAGCAGGGGACTATCCTGGCTCGCTACCCCGACCCGGAAACCTGGGTGGGCAAGGATGTGGCGACCGTCCCCGTTATCCAGGATATCCTTGCTCAGGGTGGGGAGGGGACGACCAGGGAAGTCGGGTTGGACGGCGTCTCCCGGCTCTTTGCGTTTACCTCACTGCGCAATACCCCCGAAGGCAGCGAAGTCTTCGTCATGGTGGGGATACCCACCGACGTGGCCTTTGCCGAGCCGCGGAGAATGTTGACCCGCAACCTGCTGGCCCTGGCCCTGGTGACGCTGCTGGCCTTTGCCGCGGCGTGGGTGGGAAGCGAAGCCTTTCTGGTTGGTCCCATCACCACTCTGGTGCGCACCACCCACCAGCTCGCCAGTGGCCACCTCCACACCCGCACCGGGATGGTCACGGTCAGTGGAGAACTGGGACACCTGGCGACCAGCATTGACCAGATGGCCGAAGCCCTCCAGCAGCGCGACGAGGCCCTGTGGCGAAGTGAGGCCCGGCTGAACTACCTGGTGGGGGTGGGGCCGGTCGTCATCTTCAGTTGCAAGGCGGGGGGAGATTATGGGGCCACCTTCGTCAGTCGCAATATCCCGGAGATATTCGGCTACACCACCGCCCAGTTTACCAGCGATTCGGAGTTCTGGGCCAGCCACATCCACCCGGAGGATGCCCCGCGGGTCTTTGCCGACCTCGCGCTGCTCTTTGAGCACGGCTACCACACCCACGAATACCGCTTTCTGCACGGGAACGGGGCGTATCGGTGGGTCGAAAACCACCTCCGGCTGATATGGGACGACTGCGGGGAACCAGTGGAGATTGTCGGGTCGCTGCAAGATGTGACGGAGCGCAAGCAGGCCGAAGAAGCCCTGCGCCAGGCGCATGACGAACTTGAGCAGCGCGTGCTGGAACGCACCGCCGAACTGTCTCGCTCGCAGGCGGCTCTGGCCCACCAGAAGGATATGCTGGCGCGGCAGGTGGACGAGCAGACCAGAGACCTGAAGATTACCAATGCCAAACTCGCCCGGGCCGCCCGCCTGAAGGACGAGTTTCTGGCGAACATGAGCCACGAACTCCGCACGCCCCTGAACGCCGTTCTGGGGCTGTCTGAGGTGCTGCAAGAAGAGGTGTTCGGGCCGCTCACCGACAAACAGCGCTCCTCACTGCGCAGCATCGAGGAAAGCGGACGCCACCTGCTCTCCCTCATCAACGATATTCTGGACCTGTCCAAGATAGAAGCGGGCAAGACCGAACTGGAAATCGCGCCGGTGTCGGTGGAAGGCATCTGTCAAACGAGCCTGCAACTCATCAGGAGCCAGGCGCACAAGAAACGGCTGCTGCTCTCGCAGACGATAGATAACCGCGTCATGGAGATACAGGCCGATGAACGCCGCCTGAAACAAATCCTGGTCAATCTGCTCTCCAATGCGGTCAAGTTTACTCCGGAGGGGGGGAAGGTCGGGCTGGAAGTCACCAGCAACCCCGAAGATCAGGTCGTGCAATTCACCATCTGGGATACGGGTATCGGGATAAGCGACGAAGAGATGTCCCACCTGTTCCGACCCTTTGTCCAGCTTGACAGTGGCCTGAACCGCCACCACGAAGGCACCGGCTTGGGGTTGGCGCTGGTGTCGCGCCTGACCGAGATGCACGGCGGCAGCGTAGCGGTCAAGAGCGCGGCGGGGAAGGGGAGCCGCTTCACCATCTCGCTTCCCTGGCGGGAGGCAGCACCGGACGAACCCGAGACTGAGACCACCGAACCTGAGCAGGCTTCCCCCATGGGGAGCGCAAAGACCACGCAACATGGGGGAGGAGCCAGCAACTTGCCCGCCCCCCGGCGGGCCCTCATCATCGAAGATTCCCCGAGCGCAGCAGAACAGATTGTGCGCTACCTGGGCGAACTGGCAGTAGCCACCACCGTTTCCCGAAACGGTAAACAGATTGTTGACCAGGTGGTGGAACTCCGTCCGGACCTGATTATCCTGGATATCCTCCTTCCTGATGCGTCGGGGTGGGATATTCTCGCCGCCTGCAAAGCCGACCCCCGCACCCATCACA
>DAOTUF010000112.1:0-1623 GCA_034437495.1 Chloroflexaceae bacterium
TGGGGTGCGTTGCCAGCTCCAGGCCCGCTCGCTGGTCGTTAAACAGGCAGACGGTCTATGCTCGTGCGGCCAGCACGACAAGCCTCCCTATCTGAACGAGGCACCCGTGACCGCCGCAAGGCGAGTGGGTTTGCTGGTTTTCCCGCCGTAAGGCGAAAGACCAGCCCAGGACGACGTTGTGGAATGGTTGGAGCAAAAGAAAAGGAGGACAGCGGCGCTTCCTCCACCCGCTGAAGCAGGTGGTTTCCTGCGCCGCCATTTCTATGAAAGAGAAAGAGAAAGATGACCGTATTGCCCGATTGCTCCATGAGCACCTCCCCTTCAGCCTGATACCGCTCGAACTGTTGCAGCAGTATACCCGCGACATCCAGGTGCACCAGGTCCCCGCCGGGCACGATATCCTGCTTGCCCACGGGGAACCAGCCGAATACCTGTACATCGTGGGGCAGGGCAGCGTAGACCTGCTGAACCAGGAAGATCAGAGCAACGTGCTCTTGATTGATACGCTCGAAGTCGGAGAGTTCTTCGGGCACCCCTCGCTCATCCGCGGCAAACCCCCCCAGGTCACGGTGCGGAGCCGCGAGGAAACGACCCTCTACCTCCTGCCTGCCGACTCGTTCTTCCGTCTGCGCTACGAACAACGGGCGTTCGGGCAGTTTATGGACAACGCCGCCTTTGACCGTCTGATGGCCACCTTCCACAAGAGCGATAGCAGCGAAGCTCCCGAATTTCGCGTGCGTCTGCGCGACATCTTACAGCGCAAGCTCATCTTCGTCACCCCCGACATCAACGTGCGCGATGCGGCCCGCCTGATGAAGCAAAATGACGTCCGATATGTCATTGTCGATACCTCCCCCCCCGGCATCCTGACCGACCACGACCTGCGCAACCGCGTGATGATAGAGGGTCTGAGCTATGACACCCCGGCCGGGCAGGTGATGACCTCCCCATTGCTGACGCTCCCTGCCGACAGCCTGGTCTTTGAGGGATTGATGACCTTGCTGGAGCACCGTATCCGCCACCTCCCCGTTACCGAGAATGACCAGATTGTTGGCGTCGTCACCCATATTGACATCCTGCGCCAGCAAACCCACAGCCCCCTGTTTTTGCCGCGGCAGCTGGCACGGGCCCGCAGTCTGGATGAACTGCGCCGATATACCGACCAGGTGACGCGGGCCGTGGGCGGCTTTCTGGACGCGGGGGCGCGGGTCAGCGATATCGGGCGGATGGTGGCGGTCTCGCACAGTGCGCTGCTGGAACACCTCCTCCGCAACGCCGAGGCCGAACTCGGCCCGCCGCCCTGCCCCTACGCCTGGATGGTGCTTGGCAGCGAGGGACGCTACGAACAAACTCTGCGCACCGACCAGGATAACGCCCTGGTCTATGCCGATGATGCCCCGCCGGAGGCCGAAGCCTACTTCAAACGGCTGGCCGAACACATTGTCGAACTGCTCGTCGCGTGCGGCTTTCCACGCTGCCCCGGTGACATCATGGCCACCAACCCGCGGTGGCGTCAGCCGCTCCACGTCTGGAAACGCTACTTCCACGACTGGATCCATGTGCCCGATGAAGAAGCCCTGATGCGAGCCTCCATCTTTTTCGACTACCGGCGGGGCTATGGGG
>DAOTUF010000113.1:0-3021 GCA_034437495.1 Chloroflexaceae bacterium
CACGGAAGCCATCGCTGTGTTTGGCCTCCCCCTCGGGCCAGTGGCGCAGGAACTCAGTGGCGACTGCCAGCACCCGGTAGCGGTGCTCTCCACCGAGCGCCAGCGGCTCGAACTGCACCCGGAGCAGCCATGGCCCTACCGGGTCATCGGCACGCAGATAGGCACCGCAATCTACCGCCAGAAGTATCAGGAGGAGGAGGAGGAGGAAGAGGAGGAGGAGGTGCCGCGCCGCCTTGACCTGGGGGGAGACGCCTTTGCCAACCCCTATTTTCGCCAGTTCTACGACACCTATGGTGGCACGGCGGTCTTTGGCTACCCGGTGAGCGGGGCCCTGGTGGAGACCGACCCCCACACCGGTCAGGAACAGACCGTGCAGTATTTCGAGCGGGCCCGCTTCGAACTGGTGCCGGGACTGCCAGAGGGGGAGGAGGTGCCGCTGCTTGAGCGGGTGCGCCTGGGGTTGTTGAGCCACGAATATGCTGGTATCGAAGCGCAGTGCGGCCTGCCCCCCGCTTCATCCGCGCACCAGGGGCAGGAGCCGGCTGCGGGGGAGGGAACTGGCCGGTCTTCTTCAGCGGCGGAAGGGTCTTCCCAATCGCTCACTGCGAACGGGATGAGCGGGTGGCAAAACTGGGTGCTGGCTATCGGCGGGCTGGTGCTCATTGCTTATGTCGCTCATCGTTCCCGTCCCTAGTCCCCGTCCCTAGCCAGAGACGCCCCGTCGCCCGGCCACGGCCCCCGCAGCTCCCTCCTGCCCCATCCGGTGGTACAATAGGCAAAAGGCGCGGGTCAGGAGTCGGTCAGCTTCCGACCGGCCCGCTTCAGGTATCGGGTTTGTTCCTATGCGATGGTTTCGACGTGGGCTTGATTTGAACCAGGCCGCTCCTCGCCTCAGCACCCGGGCGGACCTGATGGCGGTTGCCCGTCTGCTCCGCGACGGGGCCCGGCACTACTATGGGCTGAACGGCAAGGATTTGCCATCGCTGCTCTGCGATGCTCACGCGGTGGTGCTCGAAGGTTCCTACCGCGAGATATGGGCCGTGGCCCTGCTCGACTACGCCTTCCAGCAGACGACGTGGCTGCGGGGAGTTGCCCTGACCTGGGGGGTAGGAGTTCAGGAAGGGGTGGAAAGCCTGCTCCCGCTGCTGCACAAAACCGCGTACGAACGCGGGGTCCGGCGAATCTTCTATACCGGGGACGACGCGGATGACAGCTGGCTCCTCTCCGCACTGCGCCGCTACGGGTATAGGCATGATACCGATGTGCTGGTCTACGAGAAGCGGGATTTGCACATCCCCTCCCCGGGCAACCAGCAGGTCCGCATTCGCCCGGTGCGTCCCGTGGATGAACCGGTCATTACCGCGCTGGACCGGGCGTGCTTTGAAGTCCACTGGACGAAGGATGGAACCGCGCTGGACCTGAGCATCGTGCAGGATGCCTGCTTTATGGCCGCCGAACTGGACGCGCACATGGTTGGCTATGCGTATGTTTCGGTGCATCAGGGAGGCAAGCTGCTGCACCTGGTGCGCCTGGCGGTGGACCCCCGCTATCGGGGGCAGGGGGTAGGGGTGCGGCTCATGGCGGAAATTGTCGCTCTGGGGCGACGGCACCGCACCGAGATTATCACGCTCAACACGCAGTCCTACAACCACGAGGCGCAGCGCATCTACCGCTGGTTTGGCTTCCGCAGGACCGGCGAGCGCCAGCAGGTGGTACGGTACGATTATCGTTGACCAGCAGCCACCGCTTCATACACCGCCAGTGTTTCGCGGGCCGTGCGCTGCCACGAAAAGGTTTCGGCTCGCTCCAATCCGCGCTGGCGCAGGTCGTCCCGCAGCGAGGGGTTGGTCAGCAGGGTGCGGAGGCCACGGGCGATGTCGGTGACGCTGGCCGGGTCGACCAGGAGCGCCGCACGCCCCACCACTTCGGGAAGGCTGCTCACATTGGCGCACAGCACTGGCGTGCCGCAGGCCATAGCTTCCAGCGGGGGAAGCCCAAACCCTTCGTAGAAGGAAGGAAAGACGAAGCAGTCCGCTCCGCTGTAGAGCGCTGGCAAGTCGGCCTCGCTCACGTTGGGGAGAAACCGCGTGGACCCGGTCAGGCCGCGCTCCGCCACCAGGTGCCGCACCTGGGGATAGCGGGGGTCTTCGTGGCCGGCCAGGACCAGACAGGCACCGGTGTGCGCGTGGACCTGCGCCCAGGCCAGCACCAGACGCTCAAGGTTTTTGTGGGGCTTGTTGGCCCCCACGTAGAGCACATAGCGGGGTGGCAGACTGTGGGCAGCGCGAAGGCGTGCGATGGCTTCGGGTGGCTGTGGGCAAAAGCGCTGGTCTGCCGCCAGGTGCGTGACGGTAATCCGACGCTCCGCGACCCCGTAGCAGGCGATGATATCGTCGCGGGCGCTGGCGGAAATGGTCAGGATGTGCGCCGACGTTCGCAGCGCCAGCCAGGTGGTCAGGTGAAAGATGGCGCGGGTGTGGACAGGGAGCGCGGTGGGAAAACGGCGTCCTATCAGGTCGTAGATGGTCACGACCGAGGGGACGGGCAGTCCGACATAGGGTTTGAGGTAGTAGGGAGAGTGGAGCAGGTCCAGGCGCAGCATTCGGCACAGGTGAGGGATTTGCAGGTGCTCGACCAGGGAGAAGGGGCGGGCCGTCATCGGAATCCACTCGACATTGGGGGCGGAGCGGAGAGAAGCCAGGTTGTGGCGAGTGTTAGGGAGCGCCGGATGGGTCAGAAGGACGAGGGTGTGGGGGTGGTCCAGGTGGCGCAGCGCCCGGACGAGGTTGGCCACGTAGCGCCCGATACCGGGGAAGTGGTCGGAGATGTAGCGGGCGTCAATTCCAATGCGCATACTGCCAGACTATCACGCTCCCTCCCGGCGACCGCGCAAGCCCCGGGCCGTCGTGGGGGAGATGCTCAGGATGATACAGCCAGGCAGATCATACCAGATCTGGCGGGATATTTCCACTGCGGGCAGGGGAGGGTTGCCGGGGATTGGTGGCTGGCAGACCCCTGCCC
>DAOTUF010000114.1:0-5410 GCA_034437495.1 Chloroflexaceae bacterium
AGGTAGCTCCAGTGGCAGTCATTCGTGCTGCTCTCATAGGTAGCAGAATAAACAGCAATGTGCCACGGGATGCATTCGGGAGGACCGTCCGCGTGGTTGGTGGAGCGGACGGTCAGTTGGGCTTCGGGCATGGACGGGTTGCCCAGGTCAATATCGTAGATGATTTCCTGCTGGATATGGACATTCACCTTGTTGTAGCCCATGTTCGTGTCCACAACCATCAGAAAGTCCTGTTCCCCTGGTCGCACGGCACCATCCCACCCCCGACGCGACAGGATTTCAGCAATATGGGGGGTTTCGTCGTAGATCAGGAGGTGGTGCTCATCCAGGGACTGGCTGACCCTGCGAAGAAGGGCGACCATTTCTTCAGTGGTGTGGGCTACCTCCAGCTTGCTGAGGATAGCCGCAGCCAGTGGTCCGATAAATGCCTTGGTTGACCTCGATGATGCCAGTCCCTGGTTATATTCTTCTCGCATGTAGGTGATGACGTTCTCCGCTGTAACGGGTTCAGGGTGTCCTTCCACGGTCACTGGACCGATGGCTGACAGGATAATCTGCACCGCCGTCGGGTCGAAGGCGATGACGTGCGTGAAAGAGCGATTGCGTTCGAGTTTATAGAGGTAGCGAATAGTCTGAGCCGCGGTGGGGAAGTCCGGCGACCAGTTACCATCACGGAAGAGCCACAGGTGGATATTCATATAGCGCCGAATAGGGTCGGGCGGACGGGGATAGTCTGCGGGGGTGAAGCCGTTGGTCGGGCGCAGCGCAAGCTCCACAACATGACCATTTTCAAAGATAAGTGGCCCGGCGCTCCCGATGAACCCCCCCGTTGCTCGCAGTTCGTCCGGGTTCTGGGTGAGCGCCAGGTATTCACGCCGTCCATGGACGCCCAGGATGTTCGGGAATATGAGCGCCAGGTCCAGCCCATCCCGTGCGAGTGCCAGCATAGACGGAACATCCGGGAGTCGGCTTCGGAGTTCGGGGGGGAGTTGCCCCGGTTCAACTTGAGACCAGCTTGCGATGGCCTGCAAAGTGGCGTCATATGCCCGTTCAAGCTGTGGGCGGGAAGCCGCGAGTTCGGCAAGCATGGCTCTCAGGTCGCGAGAGGGGTTTTCGTTTTGGAGGAGCAGCACCGGCTCCAGTGCGGTTGCTGTTTCGTCCACAGCAACGGCCAGGTCGGTGCTGGCCTTCAGCAGCGCAACCAGGGGCGTGGCCTGTTCGACCCTAGTTCGCAGCGTGGCAGGCAGGTGCGGGTCTTCGAGGGGGATACGTGACCAGGAGGTAGAAAGACGGGCTACCGATTGTTGGGAACGGGCGATGTGGGGGCGGGCGCTCCGCACCTGTTCGATGAAGGTGGGGGTAAAGGGATTGGTCGCGTCAAATTCGGACATGAGGGGCACCAGGGCGCTGGCGGTATCGTCCACGGCAATGATCAGGTGGATGCTGGCTTCGAGCAGGGGTATCAGCGGGCTAACCTGCTGCACTTGCTGGCGCACCAGAGGGTGCAGGGTGTCCACTGGAACCCGGCTCCAGTGGTACGAAGCCTGCTCACTGAGTTCACGGGCGCGTTCGAGGCCGGGGCGTGCTGCGGAAAGGTCATCCAGCAGGGTGGTGCTCAGAGCATCGGTGGCGTTGAGCCGGGGGGCCATAGGAGCCAGCGCCGTTACCGCTTCGTCCAGGGCAGCGGTGAAGTTGATTGCGGTTTCAATCAGTGGCTCAGCGGCGGAAATATCGGTTCCTACGACCGGCACCCATCCCAGGAGGCGGGTGAAAGGGAGCAGGAGACGAGTTTCCTGGTAGAACTGTGCCGTATCCTGGTGGGTTCGCGCTATCAATGGAGCAAGGGTATCGAGAGTTTCGCTGCCCATCCGGGGTCTTGCCACTTTCTGAAGCTCCTGCACATCCTCGCGCAAAGCCTGAGCACTGGTGTAAATTCTTGATGCTTTCCAGCCCAGGGCAATGAGGCAGAGCAGGCCAACCAGGAACAGAAGCCCTCCCACCTGACGTCGAGTGCGGGGGGGGAGGGGGGGGAGCGATAGGTCATAAGGCGTCAATCCAGGTCTTTTCAAAAGCTGATGGCACGGTTGCAGTATGCCATAAGTAGCGTACCACATTCCCTTGCTCAGGGCAAATATGGCCCCTTCCCAGAATTGTGCTATAGTACATCTTGCAAGAACGAACCGTCCTGGCAAAATGGGTAGTGCTGTACCAGGTAGTGACGAAGGTTTGCCAGCAAAAGCCAGCGATGGCTACGGAACACTACCATTGCAGGACCACCTGCAGGACTACCCCGTTTCATAATTATCTCATTGTAACCTTGTTGGAAAGAACGAAAAAACGATGCCTTTCAGACAAGCCAACCCTGTAATCCAGGAACCTCACCGCCACATTGCTGTGCTGTGCCACGTCCTGGCCGGTCACGCGGGACAGGTGGAGTGGGCATCGTTTGCTCCATCCGAGTGGGAGCGGTTGGGGAAGGTCGCACAGGTGCATGGGGTGGCTCCCCTGCTCTATGATACCCTGAACACGACCGGGTGGCCGGAGCAGACACCGGGGTCGTTCCGTTCAACACTCCAGGCTGCCTACTACCGCACAACGGCGCGGAACACCGTGCTCTACCAGGAGCTTGGGCGCATCCTGGTCGCGTTGCAGCAGGCTGAGATACCGGTGGTGGTACTGAAGGGGGCAGCGCTGGCCTGCACGCTCTACCCAGAAATTGGCCTGCGCCCGATGGTGGATATTGATGTGCTGGTGCGGTATGAGGATGTGGAGCGGGCTATAGGGTGTGTGCGGCACCTGGGGTATCGCAGTCTTTTTTCAGGAAGATATCCGGTCGGTCTGCATGTAGCGCTCAAGGAAGGTCCCTATCAGATGGTTGTAGAATTTCACTGGACATTGATTTCCAGTGCGCAGAATCGACGTACACCTTCTGTTGAGTGGTTCTGGGAGCAAACTGAATGGTGGCCTGGTTGGGATAACTGGAATGGCGATCCCAATGCCGCTGAGCGAACAAAGCCATCGGTAGCTGTACACGCTCCCCGTTGTCTTACCCCTGTCGCCCATCTGCTCTACCTGGCAACCCATCTCGTTGCGCAGCATGGAGGTGAAGGGGCACAGCTTCTATGGTTCTACGATTTGCACCTGGCTGTTGGGCAATGGGGAACAGCGCTGGACTGGGACGAGCTTCTGGCTCAGGCTCGCAGACTGCGAAAGGAATCAGCTTTATCTACTGCCCTTCAGATAACTCATCGTTACTTTGATACCCCTGCAATTCCTCCTCAGATCCTCACATCCCGGAGTAGGGTACGGCCTGGCTATCTGACAACTCCTCGTGTAGCCTATGCCTGGAATATGCTGGCTGGTTTAGAATGGCCTTCCCACCTGCACTTTTTGTTCTCCATCGTTTTCCCTTCGCGGGCCTACCTGCGCTGGCGCTACCATCTCACCTGGCTCCCATCGTGGCTGTGGCCGCTGTACTATCCGTATCGGTGGATGGACCTTGTCACGGGAACGCTCGCGGCGCTGGTCAAACTGGTGCAGCAAGGGATCGGAGAACGGAGACGAAGATAACCGTAACAACCAGGCTGATGGTCCCAGAGGGACTGGATACCGAAACGGGCCCTTATCCTGGTAGATCAGGAGAAGGCGTCAGCCAAACCAGATCATCAACTTCCAGTCTGGTTGAACCGGAGCGAGGCCCAGAGACACGATACGGAGCAGCATCAATTGAAACGACCGGGTACATGAGGTTGGTGATACAGGAGTAGGACCGGAAGGTGGTATGTTATCTGGAATAAAACCGTTGGTCTCTCTCCGACAGGCGGGCGCACCAGGACCGAATGATGGTCAACAGGTCGCCCGCCTGTTGCTTGAGCGAGACCAGTGCGAGCCGGATGCCACCCCGCGGGCATCGCGCTCCGCACAGAACGTCGGTGAGGACGGTCGGGTCGTCCAGGGGGGACGGTCAACCTTCACCGCACACCCCCCTTTTTTTGAGGTTGCCAGCGGTCGCCAGGTGAAGCCAGGTTGGAGCCACACCCACAGACAATGGCAGACAACGATGAAACCGGGTAATGTTAGGATAGGAGGAACGGCATCTCGTGGAGGGTTTCATCAACAAGATCAAGCAGTATCGGCGCATCTTTTCGCGCTTTGAGAAGCTCGCTATCCGCTATCTCGGCTTCCTGCAATTTGCGGTAAGACCACACAATACCGTGGAGTCGGTTTGACAAGAGAACGCAACGGTGGTATGGAACACTCCAAACACAAAATCCTTGGAATGATGGAGGCTCGAACCATGAAAATGGACTTTCACCCACCGATGCGCCCGGACATGATAGCATGCCCGAACCCGGCATGTGGCGAACAGGACCGAATAGGGGGACATTTGCACCAGGAACGTCGATATATTTGTCACGCATGCAAAAAGACGTTTGCCGAAACCGTTGGAACCCCATGCTACGGCCTGCACTATCCGCTCTGGGTCTTTGTGATGGTCGTGACATTGTTGGCCTATGGGTGTCCGATTCAAGCCATTGTGGTGGCGTTTGGGATGGATGAACGGACGGTAACGGATGGGGAACAGAAAGTGGGTCAGCATGCCAAACAGGTCCAAGAGTCGATAGTCTGCCAGGGGAAGGTGGATGTTGGGCAAGTGCAAGCCGATGAGTTGTACGTCAAAATGCCGGGGGGCAACGTGTGGATCGCCACGGCGATGCGTGTAGCCTCGCGGTTGTTTCTGTGGGGCGCGATCTCGACCCACCGAGACACCGCGCTGATCCAGCACGTCATTGAGCATGTGCGGGCGGCGGCCCAGGTTGGGAAGCCGATCCTGATCGCGGTGGATGGATTTGCTGCCTATGTGACGACGGTGTTGAAGGTCTTTCGAGACGCGGTGCGGACCGGGCAACGCGGTCGTCCGCGGTTGGTCGTCTGGGATGACCTGCATCTTGTTCAGGTGGTCAAACATCGGGCCAAACGGTGGGTGACGGAGGTCCAGCGACGGGTGGTCTATGGGTGTGAACAGGCGGTTCAGTCCATCATTGTCAGAACCCAAGGAGGCACGGGCATGATCAACCCGGCGTATGTGGAGCGATTGAATGCGACCTTGCGTGGGTGGATACCCGCGTTGGTGCGCCGCACCCGCACCCCGGCCCGGTTGGTGGCCCACCTGGAAGCCTCCATGTTTTGGACGGGTGTGGTGTATAACTTTTGTCGGGTGCCTACGAGCCTCGGAGTCAGCCCCGCGATGGCGGCCGAATTGACGGATCATGTGTGGTCTATTGAAGAACCTCTGTTTCATAGATGTACCTGAATCACCTGAAATGGGACTCCACGATGTTCTGTGGCGTTACCCAATTTGCCAGTGTCCTGATATGGTTGCGCTAAATGTCTAATGTCCACAGAACCT
>DAOTUF010000115.1:0-1869 GCA_034437495.1 Chloroflexaceae bacterium
TGTCGTGCTCAGCGAACCCGACGGTGATAGCCGAAAACTCCGTCTGCAACACCTCGCCCAGGTCGGGGTGTTCGCGGTATATCTCCTCGTCATAGAGGGTGCGCCCGGTGTAGGTGCGCCCGCGCAGCACGGCCCGGCCCCCCGGTTCCTTGCTGCCCGTAGCGATATCGCAGACCAACCCGTAGATGCATCGTCCGTCGGTGCGGGTGCTGGCCCGCACCAGGGTGCCGAAGGGGGGGGCTTCGAGCAACTGGTATGCCCCTGCCGTAAACCGCGTCGTGCTCGACTCGACAATCTCACCAATGCGTTCCCTGTCTCTCATCATCATCCCCCTACCTAGACTCGCGGGTACTCTTTGTGTTCCTGCTTCTGCGATGAGGCAGCGGGCACCTCGGCCCGCACCAGACTTTCTTCGACCATGCGCAGGAACGCCCGTCGGTCGCCTCCCCGCACCACTGCCTGCTCGTGGGCCCGCGCCAGCGCCACCGGGTAGCCCTGCCCGCGGACGCACTGATCATAGACCAGACTGTGGACCACGTCAACTCGGGCCGGGTCGTGCGCCACCCACTGGGGAAATTCCACCCGCGCAATCTCGCGCCCAACCCGCATGTAGAAGAAATGGATCAGGTGGTCTTTGTAGTCGCGTATGTTAATCTGGCTCATAGAGGAGAAGATGGGGCTGCGCTGCCCTTCGGACAAACCTTCCGAAAACAGGTCGGCATCGACCATCCCATCGCACACCCGGCACGACGGTTCGCGCCCTGCCTGCACGTCGCTGCACTGACCACAGCGCACGGTGCGTTCGGGGAGCGGGGCCGCGTCGGGGCAGAACATCAGCGAGATGGCCCCCATCACCTCGGTGGAGCGGGAGCGGCTGATGTAGGAGGCCACCGGGATGTTCCTGGATTGCAGCAGTTCCAGCGCATCCAGGTAGAGGCGCAGGAAGTGGGTCTGGACGAACTTTTCGGCCCCGGCCAGCACCCACCGCACGAGGGTGCCGTCCTGGAGCGCTAGCGCGGGCTGAGACGGGGGGTGCTGCTCCGGCCCGAGAAAGTCCCCGCTGATGTCCGCCAGGGTTTGCAATTCCTGCACATCGCGCCGGATGGTCAGGTAGGTTCCTTCCACGGGAATGCGCTTCGTGCCGCTGGTCAGGTAGAGGTCCTCCTCGCGGTAGTAGAGGTTTGGCGTTGAGAAGAGACGAGCGGTGGGTGAGCCTCCATAGCGCAGGTAGACACACCCGATATTGATGAGGTAGCACACGGCAATCCCGTGGCGGTCCTGTTCGATTTGTGAGCCATCGGTAGCGACCAGGGCATAGTCCGGGGGGCAGGGGGGAACATCGCGGATGGTATCGAGTTGTTCGTAGGGGCAGGCAAACAACCGCCACGGGTTGGCTTCGCGGCTCAGGTTGACCGCCTTGATGATATCCTCTTCCTTCCCCACGTGGCGCAGGTATTCGCTCCGCACCCGGGCGATGCGGTGGGCGAGGGTGGGGGCATCCAGGGAGAGGGCCGTGCTCATCTGGCGCACCTGGTTGCCAAGGGTCGTCAGGTCAAGTGACATGGCAGTTCTCCGGGTTGTGGGCGAATATCCGTGGTATGCTGTATGCTGCAACGGGCAATGCACCGCGCAATGAGCATCACAGATGCTTGCCTTCAGGCGCGTGAGCACCAGGTGCTTGAGCCGCTGGGAGGAAGCGCCCTGCTTCAGCGGCTTCAGCCCATTGCCGAAGCCATAGGTCTGGTTTTTTACCTTACGGCGGGAAAACCAGCAAACCCACTCGCCTTACGGCGGTAACGTGTGCCTCGTTCAGATAGGGAGGCTTGTCGTGCTGGTCGCACGAGCATAGACCGTCTGCCTGTTTAACGA
>DAOTUF010000116.1:0-10769 GCA_034437495.1 Chloroflexaceae bacterium
CCCCCCCCTCACCCCCGGCCAGCGACGCGCCACCCGCGACCATACCAGCGAGCCAGTGGATACCCACCCGACTGCGGCAAGCGCACAGGCAAACGCCACCGCGCCGATACTGCGCATAGCGTGGGGGCCTTCGACCGCCAGCAGGCTCGGCAGCAGGGTCAGCCCCAGAGCCAGCAACAGGAAGCCTATCAAGCGCTGACCGTTGTTCCAGCGGCGCAGCACCACGACGCACCCCGCCAGAAAGCCCACCCCCGTCACCATATCGAGCATAGGCGCTCCTGGTGCGTGGTGCCGACCATTGCTATCCCCACGGACATTGAACATACGCAGGTGGCGACCCAGAGAAGCATCAAGAGCAGCCAGCGGAGACTGTCCCTGCAACGCTTCATCGCTCAGGAGAAACACCCCCCCCACCCGGCGGTTGAACGCGTCGGGGTGCTGTACCGCGTAGGATACGAGCGGAAAGACCGTCAGCGCAAAGCCCACCGCGACCAGCGCCATCCCCGCCAACCAGAATTGCCAGCGGGGACGGCAGGAGCGAAACACGGTCAGCGCCAGGACTATCGCCAGCAGCGGGACCAACCGCCCGGTATGATAGGTCTGAACCGCTATCCCCAGGCACACCCCCGCCGCGACAAACAGGAGGACAACGAGAGGGAGCGCAAGCGGCTTGCTCGGGTTTCTGGAGGACGAGGAAGAGGAGCAGGAGAACGGCAGGAGCATCAGCCACAGACCGGTCAGCGTCAGGAGCGGGTCAAAGATGGTCGGGAACGAGAGGCGACTGATAGCCGTGTGCCAGCTTGAGATTGCCAGAAAGGTAGCCGCCAGCAGCGCGACACCCCGTCTCCCCGTCAGGCAGACCGTCAGGCCATAGAGCGGCAAGACCGTCAGCGCTCCCGCCAGAGCCGTCACCACCCGCATCGTCCAGGGGTGAATGCCCCGGAGCCGCAGAGCCAGGGCAAAGGGGTAGAACCCCAGAGCCGGCAGGTCAACGCTGTGGCCGGGTTCGTAGACCGGGCGGTAGGTCGGGTCCTCCAGGATGCGCAGGGCCACCAGGCCATGGCGGGCCTCGTCCCGCCACAGGCCATAGGGCAGGTCCGGGAGGCGGGAGAAGCGCATCCCCACCGCCAGCAGGAACACCAGACCCAGGCCGAAGAGAGCGACCCGGGGAGCAAGGGACTCCGTGGTACGCAGTGGGGGGCGGGTGGTGAGCCGCTTCGCAGCAGCAGATGAGGTCCCCCCCTCGGTGGGGTGGGGTGGATAGGTATTTGCAGCCGGAGGGAGAAGGGAGGAGGAACCCCGCCGGCGACGGGGGAAGGGCAGCGGAATGCGCCGTATGGTCAGGAGCAGCACGAGCGTCACCACCCCCAACGTCCACGGCATCGCTGGCAGCGCCCACGCCAGCCGGTAGGGGTCGCGGGCGGCCCACAGAACCAACCCGAACGCCGCCACCCCGCTGAATTGTCCTACGCGCCAGAGGACGGCCCATCTTGCGGGATAGGGAAACGCCCGGTCCCATTGAAGACGCCACGACACTCCGACCAGCACGACCAGCGCCCACACCAGGAACAGGGAGCGCCGGAGGGCGGGGACGATGGGGGCGGCAGCGCCCGGCAGCGGGATGACCTGCACCCGGTCAAGGGGAACGCCGCGCTCCCGGTGGTCAAGGGGACTCTGGTGGTAGGTGTCGCAGACCAGAGCAAGCGGCCTGGTCTGCAAACTGCTGCCCCCCAGGGCGTCCCCGGGCAGCAGGACGCGGTAGGTCCGCCAGCCGGGGAGCAGGTTCAGCGTGGCGACATCTGCATCTTCCCCCGCTCGCCTGAGCCGGACCCGCTGCTCACTGCCGTTCCCACTCCCTGGCTTCATCTCCCCGTAGAGCCGCAGCGCCAGAACCGATGGACGGTAGCCGGCTCCGTGGAGCATCAGGAACGATTCTGGCAGGCTCCAGCGGAAGGTGGTGCCGTCGCTGCTCACTTCGGGAATGGAGAACTGCCCGAGGTAGCGCGTATCGCAGGACAACCCCAGGTCGAGGGTCCAGGGAGGGGGAACCCGCAGCACGCCAACCAGCGCGGCAAACGTGACCATGAAGAGTGCGGGGAGCACGACCCGCCGAGCGATGAACGAGAGCACTATACCCATGACCTGAGCGGTGAAACCGGAACCCTGGAGGGTGGGGGGCGCAACTCCCTGCTATCCGTACGCTTTTCCATCCCTCCCTGATTGTACCAGAAACCGCGGGGGGCGCAAGAGCAAGGGGCCAGACGCGAGGGTCTCGCAAGCTCCCGCAAGCTCCCGCAAGGTCTTGCGATCTCCCTGGAAAAACTGTGATACTATAGGGGCAGAAAGGAAAGCACGGCCCGAAGATGGGGCCGGGATGAGAGAAGGAAACCGCATGACACAGGAAATTGGTATCGTTCAGATTGGGATGGGCGGCGTCGGGGGCGAAGTGGTGCGGCAGGTGATGGCGCAGCAAGCCGCGCTCGAACAGCGCTACGGCTTCAAACTCGGCTATCTGGCGCTGGCTGAGCGCAGCGGCATCATCCACACCGGTCAGATGCTTGACCAGGAGACCGTCAACGCCGCCCTGACCGCCATGAGAACAAAGCAGGAGTTTGCGGCCCTGCGCGGGGGGCACCCGCCGGGCGATTGGGCGCATCTGTTGCCCTCCACCCCCTGCATCGTTGCCGATATCACCGCTGCCGACGGGATGGGGACCTCCCTGGCCCGGGCCGTTGAGCAGGGGCATCGGGTGGTGCTGGCCAACAAGCGGCCCCTTTCCAGTGACCTGGATTTGTTCACCACGCTGACCACAGGCCGCGCCACGCGCTACGAAGTCACGGTCGGGGCCGGGTTGCCCGTCATTGACACCCTGCAACGCTTGCTAGACAGCGGCGACTCGCTCATTCGCATCGAGGCCGCGATGAGCGGCACCCTGGGCTACCTCTGTGGCGCGATAGAACAGGGTACCCCCCTTTCCGAAGCCATCCACACGGCTCGCAGCAAAGGATGGACCGAGCCAGACCCACGCGACGACCTGAGCGGGGCCGACGTAAGACGCAAAGCCTTGATACTGGCGCGGACCTGCGGCCTGCCCTGGACGATGGACGACATCCCGTGCGAGTCGTGGTTTTCTCCTGCCATGGGCGACCTCAGCGTGGAAGAGTTCTTGCAGCAAGTTGGTTCGCTGGATGATACCTACCTCCAGTTGACCACCAGTGCCCGGCTTCGCAAGAAGGCGCTGCGGTATGTGGCCAGGATAGAGCCAGAGGAGGCCAGTGTCGGCTTGTTCGAACTGCCGCTTGACCACCCGCTGGCAGGGTTGCGCGGCACCGACAACATGTTCGTGTTCACCACCGCCCGCTACTCCGACCCGGTGCCAAACCTGATTGTGCGCGGGCCTGGCGCGGGCATCGAAGTGACCGCAGCGGGGGTGTTCGGGGATATGGTGGCGACGGCCCGGGAATTGCTGCGCGGGTAGCGCAGGAGCGCGGGTGAAACAGGAAACCGACATCCACCCCATCATGGCGGTGCTCCAGGCGACCATGACGGCCTACGAGAGACCGCTGGTAGACAGCATGGCGGAGCAGCAGCAGACGCCTTTCCGCGTGCTGGTGGCGACGCTGCTCAGTCTGCGCACGAAAGACACGCTCACGGCAAAGGTTGCACCACGGCTCTTTGCCACTGCCGATACCCCCGGCGCGATGCTGGAACTGAGCGAAGACCGCCTGGCCGAGTTGATATATCCGGTCGGGTTCTACCGCAGCAAAGCCCGCTCGCTCCTCCAGGTGAGCCGACTGCTGGTCGAACGCTACGAGGGGCAGGTTCCATCCACCCTGGAAGACCTGTTGACGCTGCCGGGGGTCGGGCGCAAGACGGCCAACCTCGTCCTGACCAGGGGGTTCGGGCTGCCGGGCATCTGCGTTGACACCCATGTCCATCGTATCTGCAACCGGTGGGGCTATGTGCAAACCCGCACCCCCGACCAAACCGAATGGGACCTGCGCGAGAAGCTCCCCCCCGAATACTGGATACCCATCAACGGCTTGCTGGTCACGCTCGGGCAGAACATCTGCCACCCCACCTCGCCGCGGTGCAGCGTGTGCCCGGTGGCGCAGTGGTGCGAACGGGTGGGGGTGACGCGCAGCCGGTGAGCGCGGGGGTCGGGGGTCGGGGGTCGGAGATATCCTCTCTCTCATCTCCGATGTCTAGATAGTGGAAAAAGCACCTGTTACCTATTAAGGAGAAGAAACGCCGAAGATGCCCCCTGTCCTGATGGTGGTCGCTGCCGCCATAGCGCTGCCCCTGATTTTCTACCTGCCCGGCCTGCTCATCAGCCGCGCTATCCGCGGGGCCACCCCCGCCGACCTGCTCGAACGCCACTACGAGCGCGTCGTGATAAGCACCCTCCTGAATGGCTGGCTGGCCCTGCTCCTGGCGGAGGTGGGGGTGTTTTCGCTGTGGCTCCACCTGGGAATAGTGGTGCTGGTCTGCCTGGTCTGCGGGGTGCTGGCCTCCAGGAAGGCGAACCACGCGAACACCTGTCAGGCGGGGGGGCAGGTGGGACGGTTCGAAGCGCTGGCGTTTGGCCTGGTTGGTCTTATTGCCGTGCTGCTGGTCATCCCCCCCTTTGAAGTGGTCCTGGGCGTGCGGGACGCCGGGGTCTATGCCAATGCGGGGTTTGCCATTGCCCGCACGGGCAGCCTGGTGCAGCACGATGACCTGCTCGCAGACCTGGGGCAGGCGGCGCAGTCGGACCGTGGGGCCGTGCGAGAACCAGCGCAGCATGCGTTGAGCAACTTCCTCGGGGTGCAGCACCCGGAGCGGTTCATCGCCACGCGCATGCGGGCCGCGGGCTTTGTCATCAACGAGGGCGAAATGGAGGAGGGGCGGGTAGTGCCGCAGGGGTTCCACCTCTTCCCCGCCTGGATAGCCCTGCTCACCAGTGTGGCGGGGCTTTCTGCGGGGTTGGCTGCGCCGGGGGTGATGGCGGTTCTGGGAGCCTGGAGCGTGGGCATGCTTGGTCGCCGCCTGGCGGGTCCCCTGGTGGGGTTGCTGGCATTCCTCTTTCTGGCGCTCAACGGGGTGCAGGTGTGGTTCGGGCGCTACTCCACCTCCGAAACCACCACCCAGTTCCTCACCTTCGCGGGTCTCTACTGCTTTGCCCGATTTCAGCAGGCCGACGACGAGGGGCATACCCCGTCCACCGCCCGAACCTGCTACGCTGCGCTGGCGGGGGTGGCCTTCGGGCAGTTTGCGCTCACCCGCCTGGACGGTTTCCTGGTTATCGGGCCGGTGGTGCTCTACCTGCTCTTCTGCGGGGTGGCGCACCGCTGGAACGCCGGTCATACGGCGCTGGCGCTCGGTCTGGGGGCGATGCTCGTGCATACGGGTTTGCACGTTCTCTTCATTGCACGGGCCTACTTCTTCGACACGGCCTTTGCCCGCCTGCAAGACTATGCCCTGACCTCTCACCTGGCGCTGCCCTTCCTGAACCCCACCCTGCGCGAGATTTACCACGGGCGGCCTGAAAGTGCCCTGAAAGACCCGTCGCAAATCTGGCGTGAACTGGCGGTTCTGGCGGTGGGACTGGGGGGGCTGCTGGTGCTCTGGCGCTGGCCTCGCCCGCTGCGCTTTGTGGTGAGTCTGGTGCAGCGCTGGCACCGGCCCCTGGCCGGTGCTGCTGCTGTGGCTATCCTCCTGCTGGCGGCCTATGCCTACCTGGTACGTCCGCAGATTATCACGCCGCAGGGGTTGACCGCGCTCCCCTCCTGCCTGCTGCCGCAGCAGTGGCACGCCGACGAGGGCGCGTGTCTGGCGCTCCAGGGCTACGTAGGAGCACCGATTGCCCTGCCCCCTCCCCCTCCTCCGCCCGACCCGACGCAGGTACGAGCCGAAGACCCCTCCGCCTATTACCGTCGGGGGACGCTGGCGCTGCTCAACCGCATGGGACGCGACCACCCCCGCTACGACGAGGCAGTGGTGTATCAGCAGCGGTTGCTGGAGGCTGTCCGGGAGATGCAGCGCCACGGCGATAGTCCGACCCGCCAGCGCCAGCGCGAAGACCTGATATCCCATCTCGATACGCTGACGGCCTCCGTGGAAGATGGAGGCTATTCGTTTGATGAACTGTGTCAGTTGAATGTTCCGACGCCCAGACGAGACGAAAAGTACGTCATTCCCCTGGCCAACCTGGTGCGTGTCGGGTGGTATCTCTCGCCGCTCGGGGTGGTGCTCGGGGTGGTTGGCTTTGCCCGCTGGTGGTGGCGGGGGCTGAATCGTGCTTCGTGGCTCTTCCTGGTCATCGGGGTGGTGGGGACCTTCTTCTATGTGCGCCAGACCTATGGCACCAGCGAACAGACCTATATCTACATCCTGCGCCGCTTTGTGGCCATCACCTACCCCACCTTCACCCTGGGGATAGCCGCGGCCCTGGCGCTGCCGTGGCTGGAGCGTTCCCATCCGTCTGACAGGCTTCCCCCCCGGACGCTGCCTCGGGTGCTGTACTTCGGCCAGAACCTCGGCCAGTGGGCAGCGGGGATTGGGCTGGTCATCTTCTTTGCCTGGACGGGACGGACCCTCTATCGCCACGTTGAATATGCGGGGGCGCTGCACCAGATTGGCCACCTGGCGAGCCAGTTTGATACCAGCGACGTGGTGTTGTTTCGGGGGGGAGCACCGGTCTACGGGCAGTTCCGCGATGTTCCCGACCTGGTGACAACCCCGCTGCAAGGAGGTTTCGGCCTCAACGCGCTGACCATCAAGAGCCGCGAACCGGCTACCTACGCCGACCCGCTCGCTGCCCAGGTCCGCACCTGGCGGCAGGAGGGGCGGGACGTCTTTCTGGCACTCAGTGCCAGCGGGGGAGACTTCAGGCTGCCGGGCTTTGTGTTCCGCCCGGTGCAGCAGTGGACGCTGAGCGTGCCAGAGTTTGAGCAACTGACCGACCAGAAGCCCCACAACGTGGCCCGCCTGACCCTCCCCTTCACCATCTATCGGATGGACCCCGATGCAGACCAGGGCGCGGGGAAGACACACCAGACAACGCGGCTCGACCCGACCGATTTTGCGGCCCAGGTGCGCGGGTTCTATCTGCCCGAATATCCGCCGGCCCCCCGACCAGCAGATGACCACCGCTCTTTCCCACCCGGTCGCCCTTCCTATGCCTGGACGGACGGTGATGCTCTGCTGCGCCTGCCGTGGGAGCCAGGGAGCGGGGATGGGAGGGAGGACGGAGAGGGAACCGCGCCGAAAGAACTGGTGCTCTGGCTGGCCGGGGGACCGCGCCCTCCCCACCTGGGGCCGGCCCGCGGGTGTTTCTCGCTGCGGCCCGAAGCTGGCCCGGCGTCTGTATCCCCCGCTCCTGAAGACGGGGAGGCTGTCTTGCTGGACTGCCTCACCCTCGGCAGCGAGGTGGCGGAATACCGCCTCTCACTTACGGAGCAGCAGATAGGGAGGTCTCATACATCTTCGGGGCACGTGCTGCTCCGCCTGGAGAGCAAAACATGGGTGCCCGCGCAGGAAGACCCCCACCAGCACGATCAACGGGGGGTCGGGGTGCAATTCTGGGGGGCGGCGCTAGAGTGAGGCCCGGGGCGGGGGGATGAGCGTTAGAGGGGTGGAGGGGTGCATTTGCGTAGACCCGGACGCTGTGCTATGCTATCCTGAGAATCATACTCGCCTGTTCACCACGTAACGCAGCGAGGGGAGCGAGGACGCAGGGAAGACCATCGGGGTTCTCCCGCACAGCGAACGAGGGGCATACAGTTCCACAAGAGGCAAAAGCGAGGATGTGGATTATGTCGATAGATCACCACCGTTCATTGCCGTTTGTTGGGTGCCAGAGCGAACTGGCATACATTGATAGTGTGATTGGGGAATGGGGGACCCGGCGGGTTGTGTGCATTGACGCACCGGCCGGGCACGGGAAAACACGCCTGCTTCAGGAGCTATACCGCAGGCATACGGTGGGGGGCGGCGAAAAGATCCCCCTGCGTGTGAGCAATATCATCGATTTTGAGGACCTGGCGCTGCACAAGCTTCAGAATGTCGGGTGTACCCTTGCCCACATGCTCGGTGAGAAAATCTTTGAACCCTACCTGCGGGTGCTCCTGAACTGGCGTCGTATGGAGATGAGCGGGGTTGGTCTGGAACAGCTCACGCATATGGCTCGGGCCGTGAATCAGACCTTCGTAGACTGCTTCAATATGATATCGGCCCGCGTGGTCCTGCTGATAGACACCACCGACGCGCTCGAACTCGAAGAGCAGAGCGTGATACGGGAGATGGCGGAGACGGGCAGGAAGCTGGAAAACGTGGTGGTCGTGCTGGCCGGGCGCAACGCCCGTTCCCTTGGTCAGTCGCTCCAGGCTGTCACCGGTCGGGAGGCGACCATCATTACCCTACCCCTGCTCACCAACAAGGACGCCGAAACGTACCTCTTCCACCGTCAGGAACAGATGCCGAATGGACTGGCTCCCGACCTGGTCCCGAAGGTCATCTTCCTGGCCCGCGGTCGCCCGCTGCTGCTTGACCTGGCGCTCCAACGGTTTTCGCGGGAGGTGCCGCTGACGTGGCTGGCCGAGTGCAGCGTGGACGATTTGCCGAAGCTCCCCGACGACCAGCGCCAGCAGTATCAACAGGAGTTTGAGCGCGAACTGGCTTGCTATGTTGCCGATACGACCCAGTTGAAAGGCTGGCTGCCGCTGCTGATGGCCCGCATCCAGCGGGTGGACGCGGAGATGGTCAGCACCCTGCTGGCTATCCCCATCGATACGGCCAGCGCCATGTTTGAAAAGGCCCGCAGCGCTGTCTGGGTTCGGCAGTTCCCGGACGGGCACATCGGGCTGCACGACGAGGTTCGCCACCTGGTCAATACGTATGTGTGGCCGGAGATTGACCCCTCGGGCGAGCATCAGCGGCAGCACAGCAAGCTGACGATTGAATACCTGGAGCGGCGGGCCAACGCCATGGCCCATCGGCTCGAACACCTGCGGACGATGGGGATTGCGGACTTTGAAGAGCCGCGTATTTCCGTCGTCTGTACGCCGTTTCTCGAACGGACCCGCCTGGAGCAGGAGCTTTCCCGCCTCTACGTGCGCCAGTTGAGTGCCACCCTGCTGGCCGACCGCACCGAAGGCATTCGCACCTTTACCCGCATGTTCGACCAGGCGACCCGTTCCTACAACTTCCACCTGCGCAAGCTGCTGCTCAGCAGCGTGCAGCACCACCGGGAGATGATGGCTCCCACCCACCGCTACGACCTGGATAGTCGGTCCATCGAGCACGCCCTCGATGCGGGCAACTATGCGCAGGCGAAAGAACTGGCTACCCACCTGCTTGAGCAGGAGGAAGAGGACCTCTTGCCCGAACAGCGGGGGACGCTGCTGATTCAGCGCGGCTATGGTGAGATGAAGATGGGCGCGATTGAACGGGGTATTGCAGACTTCGAGCAGGCCATACAGGTGGCCCGCGACCACGACCATGAGCACCTGTTTGCCAGAGCGCAGTTGGCCAGAGGCCGCGCCCAGAGCGCGCAAGGCAAGTTTGACCCGGCCCTGGATGATTATCTCGAAGCCTATCGGATATGCCTGAAGATTAACGATTTCTTCCAGACCGCCTGGATTCTGGGGGATATCAGCTATATCCACGCCCTCAAGGGCAATCAGTATGCGGCCCTGGAAAGCTGCCTGGCCTCGCTGGAGCTTTGGGAGGAGCTTGATTCGCCCCGCGGGTTGGCATCGGCCTACGTCAACCTGGGAGAAATCTATGTGCGGTTTAATCAGCCTGCTGATGCACTGGCCTACTACAACAAGGCGCTGGACATCTTTGCGTCTCAAGATGACCTGGAGTGGATGGGTATGGTCCGCAAGGGACGGGCCTTTGCGTTTCAAGTGCGGGGGGAACTGGACAAGGCCGAGGAGGACCACCGCTGGGCGCTGGAGCACGGCCCCGTGACCATGCATCCAGGCATTCTCCATTCTCAGGCGATGACCTACCTGGAGCGGCAGGATATTGAGCAGGCGTACCGTGCGCTCGAACAGTGCCGCGCCATGAGCCAGCAGATTGGCGATGGGTTCAACGATTACAAGAGCTTTACCGACCTGGTGGAACTGGCATGGGACCGGGAGGAGTTTGGCCGCTGGCGGGAGTTTTCCGAGGAGCACCAGCGGCTCTACGCGCAGCGAGAAGGGGCAGATGCGCTGCGGCTGCGCGGTTCGTGCCTGCGCAAGCTAGGCGACCTGGCGATTTGCGATGGGGAGTATGAAGTAGCGTTGGCGTCCTACAAGCACGGGCTGCCGATTGTGGCGGAGTATGAGGTTCACGGGCGCTACACCATCCGCTCGCAAATCCGCCAGACCGATAGCCGCTTGCGGAAGCGGCTCCCCGGCAAGCTGCTCCACCAACTCGGGAGAGACCTGTCGCTGTTCTGGCAGGAACGCCCGGAGTTGGTGGCGAAGTATCCGGAGGTGCTGCTGCTGCTGAGCCGGTGGTAGGGGGTGGGGGGTGCTGGCACCAAACTTGCTACGAGGGAAACCAGAACCGCACGCAAACGAACCCTTGCAACAGAGACGCTGAGGCAAGGTGCTGCGGAAACCGTTGCAACCGGGTGCGAAGCCGTGGCAGAGCACCGCGAGATGACGCGAGGTCAACGACCACCCGCTGAAGCGGGTGGCTTGCGGGAAGCCGTAAGCCGATGTTGACCAGTTCGCTCTTCGGAGCAGACGATAGGGAGGTCACGAGACCCTGGGGTGCGTTGCCAGCTCCAGGCC
>DAOTUF010000117.1:0-2304 GCA_034437495.1 Chloroflexaceae bacterium
TGGACTGCGGGTAAGCCCTTCAAGTGAGAAGGCGATGCAGGTGGAAGCAGGAATTTTGGAAATGGACAAAGCGTACGTTCGAGTACATTTGAACACAAAGAAAGGAGCAGGAAGGATTATGGCTCGTATTCTTGTGCTCTATGCGTCGGGGGGGATAGGCCACCGACGCGCTGCCCAGGCGCTCGTGAAGGCATTTCAGCAGCGGGGGGCAGAAGAAGTGCAGATTGAAGATGCTCTCGACCATGGGGCGACAATCTATCGTCAGCTGTACACCGGGTTCTACCACGAACTGTCCGAGAAGGCCCCGGCCCTCTGGGAATATGCCTATCACCTGACGGACAAAACCGAAAAAGACGACACCCACTTTGTCAATGAACTGCGTATCTTTCTGGACCGCCTGGCCGTGACCGAACTGGACGAACTGGTCTCGGCATTCAAGCCCGACGCGATTGTCTGTACGCATTTCTTGCCCATGCACGTTCTGGGGCACTACAAACAGAAAGACAAGCTCCGTGTCCCCCTCTACGGCGTCGTAACGGACTACACCGGCAATGCCAAGTGGGTCTGCCCGGAGATTGACCACTACTACGTGGCCGTGCCCAAAACGGCGCAGATGCTCGTAGAGCGCGGCGCAGAAGAATCGCGTATCACGATAACGGGCATTCCCATTGACCCCGCCATTACCGAACCAAAGGACTCCCCGTCCATGCGCCAGAAGCACCAGATTGAGCGGGCACCGGTCATCACGCTGATAGGGAGTGCGCTGAATGTTGAGCGGGTACGCCATATGGTGATGAACCTGCTCACCTGTGGGTTGTCGGGAACGCTGTTTGTGGTGGCCGGGCGCAACTATGAACTCCAGGATACCCTGACGGACTTGCAGAGCACTCCCACCCTGGACCTGCGGGTGCTCGGGTTTGTAGACTACCTGGACGACCTGATTACCGCCAGCGACCTGATCATCACCAAGTCCGGCGGCCTGATTGTGAGCGAAATCATGGCCCGCCACACGCCCATGGTCGTCATTGACCCCATTCCGGGGCAGGAACACTGGAACGCCGACTATATCGTCAGTGTGGGGGCCGGAGTGCAGGTGCGGGTAGCGGAGATGGTACCCGAAACGGTCCAGAATATCCTCAGTGACCCGCAGCGGCTCCGGTTGCTCCGGGACAACGCCCGCAAAGCGGCGCGGCCCCAGGCCGCCTTCACCATCGCGGACGCGGTGTTTGAGTCCCTGGCGACTGCTCCCACTGCATCGTACCAGTGACGAGGGGGGGAGAGAACAGGAGGCCAGGGAGTCGGAACCCGCCCCCTGCCTCCTGACCCCAGGCTCCTTTACGTGCCAAGATGGGACCGCAGCATCCACGCCGTCTTTTCGTGCTGCTCCATCAACCCGGTCAGGAAGTCGTTCGTCCCCATATCATGGTGCTTCTCGCAGGTGTCTACCGCCTCGCGCAAGAAGCGGATGCAGCTCTCATGATCAGCGACCAGATTGGCCAGCATGGTCAGCGCGTCGGGGAAGTCATTGGCCGGGTGTTCCTTGAGCGTGGCGTGCTCAAGGAACTGAGACATCGTCCCGATGGGCCGACCCCCAAGCATCCGGACGCGCTCCGCCACCTCGTCGATGGTCTCAGCAAGCTGGTCATACTGGCCTTCAAACAGGTCATGCAAGGGGCCAAACTGCATGCCTTCGACGTTCCAGTGATAGTTTCTAGTCTTGACATAGAGCACCGAAAGGTCCGCAACCACCTGGTTCAGGATGGCACTGATTTTCTGGCGCTGTTCACTACTCATCCCAATATTGACGTTCTGCATGAGAACCTCCTCCTTACATTGGTTCCATTCTTGTGATATACGTATTCAACGGCTTTCCCAGTCACATCATCCTTGCCCGGGTGCCGCTCCTCCCGAAGACTTCGGACCCCTCCGCGGCCCACCCGGGCATGACAAATGACATGGAATATGCAGCAAGATTCATGCCAGTGCCGAACGAGACCAGAGGGGGGACCATGAAGACTGGCATACATCTTGCGACTTCTTGAGAGGAGAGCGAAACCCCACTGGAGCAACGATGCTTCGGGAGGGGGGAGGCAACGAAGCCTCACTTCCCTATCCTGTTCCTCTCTGGTGAGACAGGGAGGAACAGGTTGGCAAAGAGCATGACCTGAAAGGAGCAGTGGTCAACGACCACCCGCTGAAGCGGGTGGCTTGCGGGAAGCCGTAAGCCGATGTTGACCAGTTCGCTCTTCGGAGCAGACGATAGGGAGGTCACGAGACCCTGGGGTGCGTTGCCAGCTCCAGGCC
>DAOTUF010000118.1:0-8068 GCA_034437495.1 Chloroflexaceae bacterium
GGTTGCCAACGCGGGAGCGGGGGCAGGAGCAGAAAAGGAGCAGGGAGAAGGAGCAGAGGAGGGAGAGCGCAGGGAGGAGGGGAAGGAATCCGCGCCCCGCGTTTTCCTGGCGCGGGTGCATCGCCAACCACTGCGCGAGGAGGAGGCGTGGAACCACCTCGCCTCCTGTGGGCTGCGGGCCGCCAGCAAGAAGGCTACCTGGATGCTCCTGCGCAAGAACCTGGCACCGCTCGACTTCCTGATGCACCAGGTGCCGAAGCTGGTGGAGGAGGGCTACGAGATGTATGGCGAACGGGACCTCAGCCTGGCCCCCGTCAACCGCAGCCAACCCCGAATTTCGTTCGTCGTCTCGTCGGGCATTGACTGGTTCGATGTGCAGGCCATTGTGCATTTTGGCGAATTTGACGTCTCGCTGAAGGAGATTCAGCGTGCCATTCGCAAACGCGAACGCTACCTCAAGCTGGCCGACGGCACGATTGGCGCTATCCCCGACGAGTGGATGGAGCGCTACCGCCACCTCTTCTCCCTGGGACGGGAGATGAAAGACCGTATCCGCCTTTCTGAAAGTCAGCTCTCCCTGCTCGACCAACTGCTTGAGCAGGGCGACGAAGTGCAGGCCGATACGGAGTTTGAGCGCCGCCGCCAGCGATTGCGCGACTTCTCGCAGATTGTCCCCCAGAACCTCCCGGAGGGCTTTGTCGGGACGCTGCGCCCCTACCAGAAGGCGGGCTACGACTGGCTCCACTTTCTGCACACGTACGGGTTCGGGGGGTGCCTGGCCGACGATATGGGCACGGGTAAGACCGTCCAGACGCTCGCCTTTCTCCAATCGCTCTACGAGTGGGGCAAGGCCACCAGCGCCACCCTGATTGTCGTGCCGCGCTCGCTGCTCTTCAACTGGCAGCGCGAGGCCGCCACCTTCACCCCCACCCTGCGCGTCTTCATCCACGCCGACCAGAACCGCATCAAAGACCCGGCGGGGTTTGGGGACTACCACCTCATCCTGACGACCTACGGGGTGATGCTGCGAGACGCCGACCTGCTGCGCCAGTATACCTTTGCCTTTATCATCCTCGATGAAGCCCAGACTATCAAGAACCCGCTCGCGGAGACCTCGCGGATGGCCCGCGACCTGAAGAGCGAACACCGCCTGACCCTGACCGGCACGCCCGTGGAAAACACCACACTGGAACTGTGGTCGCAGTTTGCCTTTCTGAACCCCGGCATGCTTGGCAAGCTGGAGTCCTTTCGCAAGGAGTTTGTGACGCCGATTGAGCAGAAGCAGAACCAGCAGACGGCCCACACCCTGCGCAAGATGGTCTACCCCTTCATCCTGCGCCGCACCAAGGACCAGGTAGCCCACGACCTGCCCCCGCGTACCGAGCGTGTCCTGATGAGCGATATGGAGCCGGAGCAGCGGGCGCTCTACAACCGCCAGCGCGACTACTACCGCGGCTTGCTCCTGGGGATGATAGAAGAGGAGGGTATGGAGCGGGTCCACCTGAAAGTCCTCGAAGGGTTGCTGCGCCTGCGCCAGATTTGCAACCACCCGCGCCTGGTAGACCCGGCGTTTGCGGGGGCATCGGCCAAGTTTGATTTGCTCCTGGAGACGCTGGAGACGCTCCAGGCCGAAGGCCACAAGGCGCTGGTCTTTTCGCAGTTTGTGCAGATGCTTGCGCTGGTGCGCGAAGCCCTGGAAGCCCGCCAGATACCCTATGCCTACCTCGACGGCCAGACCCGCAACCGCCAGGCCGCCGTAGACCAGTTCCAGAACGACCCGTCCATCCCCTTTTTCCTCATCAGCCTCAAGGCGGGGGGGGTCGGGTTGAACCTCACCGCCGCCGACTACGTCATCCACGTGGATCCCTGGTGGAACCCGGCGGTCGAGATGCAGGCCACCGACCGCACCCACCGCATCGGGCAGGACAAGCCGGTCTTTGTCTACAAGCTCGTTGTGCAAGACTCCGTCGAGGAGAAGGTGTTGCAGTTGCAGGCGCACAAGCGGGCCGTGGTGGAGCAGGTCATCACCGCCGAAGGGAGCTTCTTCAAAGAATTGACCCCGGACGATGTGACCACACTGTTCACGTGAACGAGGGGCATAAGGAACGTTTCAATCTATGACATGGCTGGTTTTTGCCCTGCTGACGGCCTTTTTCGAATCACTCAAGGATATCACCAGCAAAAGAACGCTCCGGCTCGCCAACGAGCACATCGTCGCCTGGGCGTGGATGGCGCTTCCCGTCCCCTTCCTGCTGCCGGTCGTGCTCCTTCAGGGCATCCCCCCGCTTGGGGAGCAGTTCTGGGTGGCGCTGATAAGCTCCGGCATCGCCAACACCCTCTCGCTGACCCTCTACCTGCGAGCCATTCGCGTGTCGGACCTGTCCCTCACCATCCCCATGATTGCCTTCACCCCGCTCTTTCTCCTGGCGACCTCCCCCCTGATTGTGGGCGAATTTCCGTCCGGTGCGGGCGTGGTGGGTATCCTGCTCATCGTGGTGGGGTCGTATGTGCTGAACATCAAGGAGCGCGGGAAGGGGTGGGCTGCCCCCTACAAAGCCCTGCTGCGCGAGGAGGGGCCGCGCCTGATGCTGGTCGTAGCCTTCATCTGGAGCATCAACGCCAACATTGACAAGGTGGGGGTGCTGAACTCCGCCCCCATCTTCTGGATCACCGCCGCCGATGCGATGTCGGCTCTCTTCCTGACCCCCATCATGCTCTGGCAGACGAAGGACCGGTCGGACCTCTCCCGAAACCTGTCGCCCCTCTTGCTCATCGGTTTTTTCGGCGCGATGGTGGGCATGACCCAGATGACCGCACTCTCGATGACGCTGGTGGCTTATGTCATCTCCGTCAAGCGCCTCAGCATCCTCATGAGCGTGCTATCGGGCTATCTCATCTTCAAGGAGCAGGGGGTTCGGGAACGGCTCATCGGGGGGGGGGTGATGCTGACCGGGGTGGTGGTCATTTCGCTGCTGGAATAATATCAGCCTATCAGCCTATCAGTAGCAAACAAGGGGGGCCGGAGTTGGAGGATATATCCTCCCAATCTCCGACCCCCATTCCCCTATCGTAAGAGGTTTCGCCTAATAGCGATCCCGACGGTTGTAGCCGCCGCCGTAGCCCGAGCCACGCCGGCTGCCGCCCCCGGAGCCGCCCCCGCTCCGTCGGTTCGACTTTTCTTCGGCTTCGTTGACGCGGATGGCGCGTCCCTCTATCTCCTGCCCATCAGTCGAGCGGATGATCGCCGCCACGTCATTCGTTTCGATTTCGACAAAACCAAACCCCCGCGACCGCCCGGTTTCCCGGTCGGTAATCACATGGGCACTCTGGACCGTTCCGTACTCGCGGAACAGAGCTTCTAGTTCGACGTCTCCAACACTCCACGGCAGGCTTCCAACAAACAGCTTCTTCAGCATATTCAGCAAATCTTTCTCTGCGTCAGACGCAGACATAACCAGGTGGTCAGACCGGGCAAGACCGGGCCATGACCAGAAACGATAAAAAATGTTCGCCTAGACATACAGCCGACCGTTTGAAGGATACCTGTTTCGAGCGAAGATACCTTGTGATGCGACGGGGGAGACCGAAGGTATAACTTCATACTGCGAAACATCGCACTGGAGGGTATGTGTTAGCGCACGTCTGGAGTATACCACTGATTGCCCCCCCTGTCAACGCCCCAAAAGGGATGAAAATGGGGAAAACCGGTCAAAAATAGTGGGGAGGAACTCTCCTGCCCAACCAACCGACCAACCAACCATCCATCAGGAGGTGTGGTACAATCATCCCCAACCAGATTGAAATTACCACAGGAGGCTGACCGATGCATACACAAACGCCGCTCGAACTGCGGACCCGCCCGGTCGGGTCGTGGGGAACCAATACCTACGTCCTGGTTTGCCCTGCAACCCGCGAGAGCGTGTTGATTGACCCTGGAGCCGAGCCAGAGGCGCTGCACGCCCTGCTGGAAAACACCCATCCTCGCACCATCCTGGTGACGCACACGCACTTCGACCATATTGACGCCCTTGACGACATGCGCCGCCAATTGGGGGTACCCGTCATGGCCCACCCCGGCCCGCATGTGGAGGGGGTGACGCTCCAGGCCGACCGCTGGCTCACCGAGGGCGACCGGGTGAGCGTGGGGCAGCACACCCTGCGCACCTTCCACACCCCCGGCCACACCCGCGATATGCTGTGCTTCGCGCTCGAAAACGACCCGCGGATAATCGTGGGGGATACGCTCTTTGATGGCGGGCCGGGCAGAACCCGCTCGCCAGAAGACTTTGCCACTACGCTGGAGACCCTGCGCACGGTGGTGCTGGCCTGGCCCGACGAAACCATATGCTACCCCGGCCACGGCCCCGCTTTTCGCCTGGGCGACCGCCGCGCCGCCATTGAAGCATTCTTGAGCCGCGACCACGGGGATTTTTCTGGAGACGCGACCTGGGAGCTGTGAGCACCCTTTCTGTTGCTATCATTGCCCGAGACGAAGAACGCCACATCGGGGGGTGCCTGGAGAGCATCGCCGGGGTTGCCGATGAGGTCGTCATCGTGCTCGACGCCCGCTCGCGGGACCGCACCGAGGAACTGGGCCGGGCGCACGGAGCGCATATCTTCGTGGAACCATGGCAGAGCTACCCTGCACAGCGCAACCGGGCACTGGCCCACTGCCGCGGCGATTGGGTATTCTTCGTAGATGCAGACGAGCGGCTGACCCCCGAACTGCGGAACGAACTGCGCACCCTCAAACGCCAACCCGGGGCCAGCCAGCAGGAGAACGGGCAGCGCATCGGGGGATACTGGATACCGCGCTCCAACCAGTTTTTCGGGCAGACGCTCCGCGGGGGTGGCTGGTACCCCGACCGGCAGCTTCGGTTGCTCTGGCGCACCACCGCCCACTACCCCGAAGACCGCCTGGTGCATGAGGTAGCCAGCTACGAGGGGGCAGCAGGCACCCTGAACGGCCACCTGCTGCACATCAACATTGAAAGCCTGGGCGAGTTCTGGCAGAAACAGACGGCCTATGCTCTGGCCGAAGCCCGTATGCTTTCCCGTGCCGGGCACCGCACCCGCTGGCGCAACTTCGTCGGGGCCCCCCTCCGCGAATTCTGGCGGCGCTACGTGCGCCTGGGGGGGTGGCGAGATGGTCCCCTGGGCTTCTTCCTCTGCGCGTCACTGGCCTGGTTCGAAGTGGTCAAATACAGCTTTCTCCTGCTCCTACCCCGCCTCTGACGCTCGTCCCCACAGCCGCAGCGTCCCATCCCGCGAACCAGAGGCAAGCATCTGACCATTGGGCGCAAAGGCCACGCTCGCCACGTAGTCCATGTGCCCCTGGAGCGTGTCCAGCAGGCTCCCGTCTTCCACGCGCCACAGCCGAATGGTCCGGTCTCCCGAGGCCGAGGCGAGCACCTGACCACCGGGCGCAAAGGCCACGCTATGCACCCAGTCGGTATGCCCCTGGAGCGTATGCAGCAGCACGCCATCACTCACCCGCCACAGACGGACGCTCCCATCCCGCGAAGCCGAGGCGAGCACCTGACCACCGGGTGCAAAGGCCACGCTATGCACGCGGTCGGTGTGGCCCTGGAGCGTATGCAGCAGCACACCATCACTCACCCGCCACAACCGGACGGTGCGGTCTCCCCCACCGGAGGCGAGCATCCGACCATCGGGCGCAAAGGCCACACTATTGACCGACACCATGTGTCCCTGAAGGGTATGCAGCAATACGCCATCGCTCACGCGCCACACCCGCACCATCTCATCGCCCGAACCCGCTGCCACCGTCTGACCATCGGGCGCAAAGGCCACACTCGCAACCCAGGCCGTCGGGTCGTGCAGCGTATGCAGCAGATGGCCGTCGCTCACGCGCCACAGCCGCACCGACTTGTCCCCCGACCCGGAGGCGAGCACCTGCCCATCGGGTGCGAATGCCACGCTGTTCACCCAGTCGGTATGTTCAAGGAGCGTCTGCCTCAGCGTCCCATCCTGCACCCGCCACAGCTTGATAGTCCGGTCGCCGGAGCCAGAAACCACCGTCTGACCGTCGGGCGCAAAGGCCACGCTGTTGATAGCCCAGGTATACCCCTGGAGCGCGTGGACCATCGCCCCATCCCGCACCCGCCACAGCTTCACCATATCGTTCGACACCGACGCGAGGGTCTGACCATCGGGCGCAAAGGCCACGCTGTCAACATACCCCAGGTCCTCTTGCATCGTCTGCACCAGCGCCCCATCCTGCACCTGGCACACCTTGACCAGGCCATCCGCAGCACCAGAAGCGAGGGTCTGGCCGTCGGGCGCAAAGGCCACGCTGGTAATCCAGGCCGTATGCTCCTGAATGGAGAGGAGCAGCGCCCCATCCTGCACCCGCCACAGCTTCACCGTCACATCGCCCGCGCCAGAGAGGAGCGTCTGACCATCGGGCGCAAAGGCCACCCCCGTCACATCCGCCGAATGCCCCTCAAACGTGCGCAGCAGCGCCCCATCCTGCACCCGCCACAGCTTGAGCGTATGGTCGCCCGAACCAGAAGCAAGGGTCTTTCCATCGGGCGCAAAGGCCACGCTCGACACGTCCGCCGCGTGGCCCCGCAGCGTATGCAGCAGCGTCCCATCGCGGACCTGCCACAGGTGGATGGTGCGGTCTGCCGAGCCAGACGCGAGCACCTGTCCGTCGGGCGCAAAGGCAATGCTGATACCGCCGCGGGTGTGGCCCTGGAGCGTCTGGAGCAGGATATTATCCTCCAGTTGGAGCAGCTTGATCAGATGGTCGCCCGACACGTACGCCAGCACCTTCCCATCGGGCGAGAAGGCCACACTGTCGATGCCCTCGGTTCGCTCAACCTCATAGATTCTGGCAAACGTCTGGGCATCGTACAGACAGACCCCCACCGAAGAGGCCACCGCTATCAGGCTTCCGTCCGGCGACCATGCCACCTTCCGCGGCATCCCCTTCCCCACAAAGCGCAGCTGGACGAACCGCCCGGCTGAACCCTCCCGCGGGGATACGTCCTCCTCGCTCCCTGCTCCTCCCCTCGCGGCTGCGGCTGAGGGTTGCCGCGCCGTGTGGAGCGCAGCCCGCAGCATTGCAACACTGGCAGGCCGCTGGTTCATGGGGAGGGACAGGGTGGCCATCACCACCTCGCTGACCTCCGGGGGCACCAGCGGGTTGAGGTGGTTCAGGGGGATAAGCGGGTCGGGCTGCCCCTGCGCCACGGCGACGGCCCGCAGCAGGCTCCCGACCGGTGGGGTATCCGTCAGCAGGTGGTAGAGCGTGGCCCCCAGGCGGTACAGGTCGCTCCGCGGGTCACGGTCACTGCCCTGGTATTGCTCTGGAGGGAGGTAGGGCCGTTTGTGGGGTCGCTCCTGGACGTACTGCGCGGGGGCCACCCCAACATCCACGAGCATCACCTGCCCCTCTGGAGAGACCCGCAGGGTATGGGGTGAGATATTGCGGTGAATGACCGCGGGGATATGTTGGTGGAGATATTCCAGGATGAACAGGAGGTGTTCGGTCCATTCCAGCACCTCTCCCACCGGCAGCGATTCTCCCTGCCGGACCAACCGCATCGCCAGCGTTTCGCCACCAGCATCCTCTATGACCAGAAAGTATCCCGCGGCGTTGGCAAAATAGTCGGTCACGCGGGGGAGTCCCGCATGGTCCAAACTTGCCAGAACAGGCATCTCCCGCTCCCAGGACTCGCGCAACCGCTGCGCCTCCTGCTGGTTGGGGGACTGGAAGGGGAGCAAGCGTCGGACGAGCACCGTGGCGCGGGTGTGCGTGTCTATCGCTTCGTAGGATTCCTCAAGAGCGTCACGTTCGAGGCAGCGGACCGTCACGTAGCGGGTCTGTATCAGGGTGTTGAGCGCTAGAACTGCCATTTTCATCTCCTCTGCATCTCTATCTGCATAGAACTGGTGGACCCTGTGTCAGCTACCCACCGCTCAAGCGGGTGGGCTTGTCCCTGGCGCGACGGCAACGCCGTCTCCGAGACAATAGGCGGGCTGACAGCCGCCCTGAACGGGTCTGTCCGACAGGACACGTTGACCATTTTACCGGGCAGAC